>NZ_ASSJ01000086.1 GCF_000473895.1 Rubidibacter lacunae KORDI 51-2
TGCGTCCGATTGTCCGCGGCAAAGCCGGTACGCCGGTAGAATTTGGTGCCAAATTACCTGTCAGTTGCCACTCTGGATATGTGTTCCTCGACGAACTGAGTTGGGAGAATTTCAATGAGGTCAAGCATTTGCAGGGGCAAGTGGAGAGGTTTCGGGAGCGATTCGGTCACTATCCCGAGTCCGTTCATGTCGACAAGGTCTATCGTAGTCGAGATAATTTAGCTTGGTGTAGAGAGCGAGGAATCCGTCTTACTGGTCCACCTTTGGGACGGCCATCATCAAACCCAGAGGTCCGGGCGCAACAAAAGAAGCAAACGCAAGAGGATGAGTCGATTCGGGTAGAAATTGAAGGGAAGTTTGGTCAGGGCAAGCGACGTTTTGGCCTGAATCGGGTGATGGCAAAGCTAGCGGAGACGGCAGAGAGTCGCATCGCCATCACGTTTCTAGTCATGAATCTGGAGCGCTGGCTCCAGCGCCAGCTCCTTTTGTGGCTTTGGACAAACTGGCTAAGGAGAAAACAGGTCTTGGAGAGATTTCTGAAGGGGGTAGCCGCTCAACTCGTCACCGAGTTAGACGCATGGCTTCCGAGAGTCTCTTGACAGTCACCATCCCTTGGTCCGGCATTTTGACTATCCTTGGGCTCCCTTTCGTCTTTTTCAGCAAGCCCTAATTACCGCCGTACAAAAGCACGACACCGTGGCGATCGCCTGCGACACCCTAACAACTCGTACTGCGGGCGGTTTGAAAACTTTGGCGGAATACAAGCCCAATGCATCGAAGCTAATTTCCTATGGAGATAGCATTTTCGGCGTCTGCGGTAGTTGGGCCGTCAAACAAATATTTACGGATTTGCTAGAGCGCAGCGAGCCAACATTTCTCAGCTCCAGTGGTGAGATTTTCCGTTGGCTCCTGAGTAACCAGGCAACGCTTAAATCCGACTACTTTATGAAAACAGATAATGGCAACGACAAACGCCAGCCGACAGAATCGCAGTGGCTGCACGCTATTTTGGCGAACTGTCATGGTATTTTCGTCGTCACGGCGTATCGAGAGGTGGCCGAATATTCTCGGTTTTGGGCAATTGGCTCGGGCGATCGCTTTGCCCTCGGGGCCTTAGAGGTCCTTTACGATCTCGATTTAACTGCTGCAGAAATCGCCTATCAGGCTGCTCTTGCCGCTACAAAGTTTAGCCCGGAGTGTGCCGAGCCCATTATTGTAGAAACGATTCCCAAGAAGCACAAAGTTATAGAGCAATAATGCGTGCGGGTGGGGATTTCGCGCAAAGCAGTTCATTGCCTCCGATTTGCGATCGCACGTGCGAGAACTTCCCTTGCCATAACTGACACATACATGTGAATACAAGTACTGAGGGCAACATGAATCCCTTTCACATTGCATTTCCCGCGCACGATCTTCAAGAAGCGCGCAAATTCTATGGCGAAATCCTCGGATGCCCTGAAGGTCGGAGTGCCGATACTTGGATTGATTTCAACCTCTACGGCCATCAGGTTGTTGCCCACTACAAACCGCCTACATCTGCGACCCAGGATGCACTACACCATAATGCCGTTGATGGCCACGGCGTTCCGGTCCCACACTTTGGTGTCGTGCTCTCGCTGGAGGATTGGAAAGCTTTGCGCGATCGCTTACAAGCACACAACGTGAAATTCAAGATCGAACCTTATATTCGCTTTGAAGGTGAGGTTGGAGAACAAGCAACGATGTTTTTTCTCGATCCGTTTGGAAATGCCCTTGAATTCAAGGCATTCCGCGATCTGTCTGCACTATTTGCAACCTAGCCAACCTAACGGAAATAGCCTTCCGAGGGTAGATTTGTACGCTCCGAGCAGCTAGGACAGCTACTAGAGTACGAGTGCGTGCTCGCTATCGTTACTGCGGGAGTTGTCTGGCGTCTCCTGGCCGGGTCGCTTGCTTGACTGAGGAGCTGCTGCAAGTAGGTCGCTTTGTAAGGATGCCGGAATTGCTAACCCTTCATCATTAAGCTAAGCATTAAGCTAAGCTCGAATTGCAAGCAGTTCTCAAGAGGATGGGTCGTACCAGTGGCGGATTCGCGAAGTGCGGTACAGGAGCAACGCGAGCGCGAACGAGCGGCTCTGAGGCGCCTATTGGTATTGAGTTCCACGGGCTCCGTGCTGTTCCACGGCGCGCTTCTGGCCATTCTGCCAGGGCTGCTGTCAGGGCCGGAACCGGTGCCGGAAGAGCCGCCAGTAGAAATTGTGATTCTCACGCCGCCACCAGCCCTGGAACCGGAGCCCGAACCGGAGCCCATCCCGGAACCCGAGCCTCCAGAGCCCGAGCCCGAACCGTTAGAATCCCTGGAGCCCGCTCCTACCCCCCAACCAACGCCACCCGAACCGGCCCCTGTGCCGCCTACGCCCACGCCAGTTGAGCCTCAACCGAGCTTGTTGGAGCAACAGCGGCAACAACAACTCGAACGCGATCGCCGCGAGCGAGAGCGTCAAGCCGAGCGGGAGCGTCAAGAACGATTAGCGCAACAGGCTGCAACTGCTCGTCAGGAAGCCTTTGCTCGCGAACAGGCCGAGCGCGAGCGCCAGACCGAACTTGCCCGGCAGGTTGCCGAACGGGAGCGTCAAGAAGCTCTCGCCCGTGCCGAGCGAGAAGCAGCCCTTGCCCGGGAGGAAGCTGCTGCTGCTGAGGCCGCTCGTCAAGCAGAACTCGCTCGGCAGGCCGCCGAGCGACAGGCACAGGAGCAGGCTGCGGCCCGTCCGGCCACGCCCCCCAAACGCGAAGCTGCTGGGAGCGGCACCTTGCTGGGTTGTGGGCAACGACCGGAAACCAAGTTCGAGGCAGAAACGGTTGCTGTGGTGCAAATTCAAGTGGATTCAGGCGGCAACGTTACAACGGCGGTCGTGGCTAAGTCCGCAGGTGATTCTCGCCTCGATCGCGCCGCCCTGCAGTTTGCCCGCTCGTGCCGCTTCACCCAGTCACCCAATGGCCGAGAGGGAAAAATTGCCGTGAATTTTGTGTACTCCGGTACGGAGCGGGAGCGGGAGGCGAAGCTTCAGGAGGAACAACAGGAGCGAGAGCGGCAAGAGCGGTTGGAACAGGAGCGATCGCAAGGCTCTTCCCCAGCTCCTTAGATTGCTGGAGCACATACCTTGTTCTCCGTTCCCCACTTCACATCAGTAAGGCTAAAGCCTTTCCATATATCTTTTTTTTCGATATGGTATTTCTTCAACCCAGCCGCCCGGATATCGCGGCATCAGAGGTTCGCAACGTTTTGAACCCCGACGCACTTACCTATAAAACTACCTAAAGTTGTGGAGTCTACTACTCGACAAAACTCTTACTTAGCACGCACGCCACTTGTTTTGCTGGCAGGTTTGAGTCTTGGTGGCGTGCTCTTGGCCGTCACCTTTTTCCTTGGAATTGGTTTGGGGGCAGCAGACGTGCACCCCCAAGCTGTTTGGCAAGCGCTAGTTGCCTTCAACCCCAACTCCACCGAGCATCTCATCATCCGGACCGTGCGCCTGCCGCGATCGCTCATTGCCATACTCGTCGGAGCGGCCATGTCCATTGCCGGAGCCGTCATGCAAGGCTTGACCGGCAACCCGTTGGCCTCCCCCAATATTTTGGGAGTTAGCACCGGGGCAGCCTTTGCCGTCGTAATGGCCACCTTTGCCTTTGGGATTGGCTCTCTGAGTGTCTATGCTTGGTTCGCGCTGGCAGGGGGGGGCGATCGCCGCAGGGCTCGTCTATCTGTTTGCGGCTTTGGGGCCAGGCGGCGTCACGACCTTGAATTTAACTTTGGCAGGGACGGTATTTTCCACCCTGATTTCGACACTGACTTCCAGTCTGTTACTACTCAACCAGCAAACCCTCGAACGCGTCAGGTTTTGGTTGGCCGGTTCCCTGGTCGGGGGCGATCTCGATCTGGTGGGTCAGGTGTTACCGTTTTTACTGGCGGGGTTTGTTTTGGCCCTCGGGTTGGGACGACAAATTACGACCCTGAGTTTGGGGGAAGGAGTCGCCAAGGGGTTGGGGCAAAACACCGCTTGGATTAAGATTTTGGGCGCAGTAAGCGTCGTGTTTCTCGTCGGTGGCAGTGTTGCGATCGCCGGTCCGATTGGCTTTCTCGGTTTGTTCGTGCCCCATCTTATGCGCTTTCTGGTGGGGGTCGATTACCGGTGGATTTTGCCCTATGCAGCGGTATCGGGGGCAATCTTACTGCTCCTGGCCGATATTTGCGCTCGCTTACTCATTAGCCTGGATTATTCATGAGTAGGCCGAAATGGGCAGAGCCTTGGGAATATCAAGGGTAACCCGGGCTGTCGAGCCTTCTCGTCGGTCTATTTCTGCCTCAATCTGCCTTTGTCTGCCTAATTCAGG
>NZ_ASSJ01000087.1 GCF_000473895.1 Rubidibacter lacunae KORDI 51-2
TCGATGCGCCAGAAACGCCTCCAGCATCGACGGTACAAACTGGAGTATGGTAACCCCAGTCTCGCGGATAACGTCCGCCAGATAGGCCGGGTCCTTGTGACCCTCCGACCGGGCGAGCACCAGCCGCGCCCCGCACATCAGCGGCACGAAAATCTCCCACACGGAGACGTCGAAGCCAAGTGGGGTCTTCTGCAGCACCACATCGTCCCCGTTCTGGGCGAAAGCTTCTTGATACCAGAGCACCTGGTTCACGATGTTGCCATGTTCGACCATGACGCCTTTCGACCGTCCCGTAGACCCGGAGGTGTAGATTGCATAGGCCAAATTACGGGGTGTGAGAGCCCCGCGCTCCGGGTTCGTCGCCAGCTGTTCGCGCCAGCTATCCGGACCGCCCGTAAGGTCGACCGCCAGGGTCCTGGAGCAAGCCCGGCAAAGCTCATCAAGCAGGTCCGCCGCCACACTGTCGTCATGAATCAGCACCCGCGGGCGGCTGTCCTCCAGCATGAAGCGCAGGCGCTCCATGGGATAGGCAGGGTCCAGAGGCACATAGGCCCCGCCCGCCTTTAGCACCGCCAGCAGCCCCACCACCATCTCAAAGCTGCGCTCTACGCAAAGACCAACAAGAACGTCCGGACCCACACCCAGAGCCTGCAGATGATGTGCCAGACGGTTAGCCTGGGCGTTCAGAGTGCCATAGCTCAGCTCCTTACCTTCAAAGACCAGAGCCACGGCTGACGGGTCCCTGGCAACCTGCGCCTCGAACAGCTCGTGCAGGCACGTGCCTTGCGGATACTCAGCAGCCGTCGCGTTCCATTCCTCAACAACGAGACGGCGCTCGTCCGCAGCCATGAGCGGCAGTTCGCCGACCGGACAGTTCTCATCCTCTAAAATTGCTTCAAGCAAAATGGCGATACGCTGCCGCATCGCTTCAATATCTTGACGCTCGAAGATATCAGCGCTGTATTTGAAAAGAATCGAGACATCGGACGATAAGCTATGTTCTTGTAGGAAAATACCTAATGAACTTTGATTGAAATTCGGCCTAATAGTTTCTATTCGACAAAATGTGTCGTAGAATGGAACCTCGTTGAGTGTCGTTTCAAAGTCAAAGCCCACATCAAATAACTGTCTTCTGCGAGCGCCACCCAGATTGAGCGAACGATTGATGTCCGCGACTGGGAAACGCTGATGTGGATAGCAACATTGTGTGTCGCTACCTATTCGTTTCAAGAGGTCCGTAAATGAACGCGCCCGATCGACTTGAATTTTCAAAGGCATGACGGCTGCAAACATTCCCAGAGTTCGTCTCTGCCGCGCATTGGTGCGGTTATGCAACGACACACCGACAACAATCTCGTCCAGAGCTTGAACGCGCGTCAAATAAAGTCCAATGAGCGCCAGCATGAAATGCAGCATCGAACAGCCCTGACTCGCCGCCAGGGCTGTACATCTGTCGTAGGTTGCCCGCTCGAGTTCCCATTCGAGACGGTCGCAATAAGCATGACCATTCGACAACAAATCGGAACTGGGAAACACTGGCGGCGGCACGTCCGAAAAGCGATCGCACCAAAATTTACGGTCCCGATCGAATTCGGCAGATGTCAAATAAGCCCGATCTTCCTTTAAAAACTCGCTGTAACTCTCAAATGGTTCTTCGGTAATGCTCTCAAAGCCATCTGTAGCCAGATAACTATCGCCTTGCACGATCTTGTTATAACTCTTTGAAAGAGATTCACCGATCAACGACATGCCGAAGCCGTCATTGATGAGATGATGAAATCGCAGAAAGAGATAGTGTTTCTTCCGATCGATCTTGATGAAATGGGCGTCCCAAAGCCGGTCCCCGTGTAAATCGAATGGTTCGTTGATTTTCTGGCGTAAGTATTTTCTAGCCTCGTCTTCGGGATCCCTTTCGTTTGAGAAGTCGATCGTGTAAGGATCTACATCAATAGAATCCGCAAACTCCTGAAACGGGATGCCGTCTTCAACGTGAAAACTGGTTCTTAATGCATCGTGCCGATCGGCTATATCCTCAAGCGCTTTGATGAGCACTTCGATGTCAACCTGCTCGACCAGTTCAGTGACTATACCGAGATTATACGCAGGGCTGTCAGGATTCAGAACCTGATCGAACCAAACCATCTGCTGGCTTGAGGATAAGGGAAACCGGTCGCTGGCAATTCTGCGTTTCTGATTGGGAATATTTTCTAAGATATCCACGTCACAAGTTCCTCTCCAGGGCTGAAGCTATGTTGCCGATCTGCCGAAATTGGTCCGATTTCGCATAGGACCGCGGATGCTACTATTCGAACGCCATTCAATTGTTCGGAACAGGTTTTTGATTGTCATCTCAAGCGGCCGATGTGGCCGGTGGACGGGCTTCATCGGTATTGCCAGTGGTTTCCTCGACCAGCCGGGCGGCCAGCCGTTCGAGCGTCCGGGTCTGTGCGAGTTCCATCGGCGGAATGCTGCTGCCAACGCTCTTTTCAATCAGCACTGAAAGTTCCACCGCCATCAACGAATCGACTCCGATATCGGTCAACGAACGGGTGGCATCGATTTTCTCCGGTTTACAGGCCAAGATCCCGGCGAGCTGCTCTGTCAGCCATTCCCGAACGAGTGCCTGCCGCTGCGAACACTCGGCCGCTTTCAGAGCGGCAAGCAGCCGGGAGCTGACGTCAGCTCCCGGCGCCGCATTGGCGCTGGCGCCCACAAGATGCCTGAATCGGTTGGACTTCATCGACCCTGGAAGGTGCGATGAATACGTCTGCCAGTCGATACGCAAGACGCCGGCCGAGCTAAGCCCGTCCTTTAGGCAACCATCGAGAATCTCGATGGCTTCTGCCGCCCCAAATGCCTTCACACCATGCCGATTAAAACGCTGATGAATATCGTCATGTTCGGCCACATAACCGACATCCGAGATGGGACCCCAGGCGATTGCCACCGCCGGCAGACCCCGCGCCCGGCGGTGGTATGCCAAGGTTTCTAGAAACTGATTGGCTGCGGCATAGTTCGACTGGCCTGGATTGCCGACGATGGCGGCCATGGACGAGAACAGCACGAAAAAGTCGAGAGCCATGGCGCCGGTCACCCGGTGAAGGTTCCAAGCCCCTTTCACCTTGGGGTCGAACACCTCCGACAAACTGCGTTTGTTCTGTTGTTTGATTAACTTATCATTCAGGACCATCGCCATATGGATGACCCCTTTGAGCGGGGCTTTCTCCGTACAGAGGTCATTCAGAACCTGCCGTAGTTTGTCCTCGTCCGTCACATCGAGACTGACGACACTCACCTTGCAGCCCGTTGCTTCGATCGCCGCAATCTTTCCCCGTTGGGGATCGGTAAGGGCAACGCGCCGCCCGGCGAGAATGAGATGACCCGCACCTTCGGCAGCCATCCATTGCGCCACGGCCAAACCAAAACCGCCTAGACCTCCCGTCAGCAGATACGAGGCATTTTTATGAAACCCGTTGAAGCTGGGTGCTTCGCAGACTGCGCGCCCGGGGCTGTCCCCATGCAGATCGAAAACGATCTTGCCAATATGTTTGGCCTGGGCCATGTACCGGAAGGCCTTTTCCGCGTCACTTAGGTCAAAGGCTGTTGCGGGAAGCGGCGTCAGGGTCTTGCCTTCAAATGCTTGCATGACCTCATGCAAATAGCGCCTGATGCGTTGGGGATGCTGGCGAATCACTCGTTCCAGGTCCATGGCAGAGTAGGTGAGATTGTCGCGGAACGGATAAAGGTTCAGGGACTTCTTCTGAAAAATATCCATCTTGCCGATTTCTACAAAACGACCATAGGATCGCAACAAGTTCAAGCTTTCCTGAATAAACTCGCCAGACAGGGAGTTCAGGACAATATCAATGCCCTCGCCGTGGGTCGCTTTCAGAATGTCGTCATGGAAGTTTAGGGTCCGCGAATTCATGACATGCTTGACGCCCCGGGAACCCAGATACGCCCGTTTCTGGTCGCTGCCCGCCGTTGCGAAAATCTCCGCCCCGGCGTTTTGTGCGATCTGGACGGCGGCGAGCCCCACGCCACCCGCCGCCGCATGGATCAGGATCCGTTCGCCGGTCTGGATATCGGCAAGCTCGTGCAATGCATGCCAGGCCGTGCAAAACACCAGCGGTATGGTTGCCGCGTCCACGAGAGAGAGATGCTCGGGAATGCGCACGACGCAGTCAGCAGGTGTGATAACAACCGAGCCGAAGCCGCGGGCAATGGCTGCAACGCGATCGCCCGGAGTCAGGCCGTCCACGCCCGGTCCGACGCTGAGAACGATACCGCTGCATTCGTCACCGAGATAAAAGTGGGTGCCGCTGTCATCGGGATAGATGTCCATCGCCTTCATCAGATCGCGGAAGTTGAGACCGGCGTGATGAACTGCGATCTCAACGTCTCCCGGGCCGGGCCGGGGGCGTGCTGCCGATCTCAAGACGAAACCGCTCAAATCCCCGGGCTGGTGGAGATCGAGATAAAACATCTCGTCTTGCTTCACGGGTCGCGGACGGGATTGGGCGCGGGCCAGCCGGTCACGACTGGTCTGCCTCAAGCGCGCAACATAGCGTTCGCCGCCGCGCAGCGCGACTTCGAGTTCCCGGGACGTTCGTTGGGTCGCCTCTTCATAGATCCTGGCGGGATCGATCGTTTCCGCTGCCCCTGGCAAGTCGATTAACCTGATACGTCGATCGGGATATTCGTTTTCCGCGACCCTCCCCAGTCCCCACAAGGGAGCGCTCAACACGCCGGTACCATTGTCATCGTCTTCGATCTGCTGCACATCCCGGGTGACCAGCACGAGGCGCAGCTCGCCCTCCGAATCCAGATCGTCAAAGGCCCGCAGGATATTAACAACGTTGAGGCATTCTCCGGCGCACGATGTGTCGAGGGGTTCCCGGCCGGCCTCATCCAGCGGGGGTGCATCCAGAGGTCTGAGATAGACCACACCGGCGATGGTCCCGTATCGACCGGCGGACTCCTGAAACAGAGAGCGCATCGCAGAAAGATCGCCTGCCGTTATGTTTGGCGAGCTGGACGATTCCGGCCGCGGCGGCTCGTCCGGTTCGGTCAGCGTCACCGGCAAGGTGGTCTGGCCGTTCTTGTCGAATTCTTCCTTGACCCGAGCGCCGATACCATGACGGTCCTCGAACAACAACCAGACGCCCTCTCCGTCCCGCTCCCCCGCAGTCGCAATACCTTCAGGCTTGCGCGATAAGATTACGCTTTGAACGCCGGTTCCGTCGCTGCGGTCGGAGAGTATATTTACATCCTGCAATCCGCATTCACCGAGCAGCTTCTTCCAGGAGTCGCGATCGAGGCAGTAATGGTCCGCATGCAGACCGGTATCCTCGAATGCCCACCATCTCTTCAGCATGCCGAAGGTCACATCGACCCAAAACGGTGGCGCCATGAATTCCAGCAATAGCAGCATGCCATTGGAGACGAGCAACTCCTTCGCATGGGCGATGGCTTGCTTCAAATCCCTAGTCGCATGCAGAACATCGCCGGCGATGACCAAGTCGAAACTGTCCGGATCGAATCCCTGCTGCCTCGGGGAGCGTTCAATATCCAGGACCCGGTAGTCGACATTGCCGAAATCGGAAAACTTTTCCTTGGCGCGCCCGAAGAATACCGGCGAAGTATCGGTGAAGGTGTATTGGAGCCGTCCGACCGGCAGACTCGCCAGCAGCAACGATGCCAAGGCTCCCGTTCCGGCCCCTATTTCCAGAATGCGCAGCGGCCGGTTTTCCGGCATACCAGCAAGCATGGCTCCGACCACGAGCTCAACAATCTGGTTGTAAGGACCAAACAGTGCCGACCGGTTGTAAACCGGTTCGGTCAGTGCCTGGGACCCTTTTGGAAACAGAACCCGAACCGGATCGACATCGCCCCGTAGGACGCGGGCCAGTTGCCGGCCGCACTGCTCCAGCAGATTGAACTCGGGATGCTTTCCCTTGTTTTTGGAAAGGTAAGTCTCGATGATGGCCCCTGCCTCGGGACCGGTATAGACAGATAGAACTTGCCATCTATCGCTACCGATCTTTTCCAACAGGTCAGGGCCTTCCAGGCATTGCAACAACCGCTTTATTAAACGCTCGTGCCGCTTGGCGATCTTCAGGTCGGTGCAGACGCCTTCGACGGTCAGTTCCTGTCCTTCCGACCAGCCTCCACCCAGCGCCGCGAAAGCTTCCCAGACAAAGGCGACCGTCATCGCTTCCAGAATGGGATGAACCTCGCCGTAGTATGGGTCGAGGTGGAAGCGTGCGGCGAGACTGGGGAGATCGGCTCGAACGATTGCCGACAGCGTGCTTGGTGCGACCCGGCCGGCCCAGGAGCCGTCAATTCCATGGACGATCTCCTGCCGGTCCCATTCAAAGGCGTAAAGCCAATCGCTTCGTTCGGATTTTGCACTGGGTGGCTTACCAGCGAAGTTTCTGAACTCAACAAGCGTGTTGCCATCCGCATCGATGATGTAGATGTCGCCGAGGGTGAAGTCATCTTCCACTGGCGTCAACCGGCGCGCATAAACGAAATGCTCGGCGTCCGGCTTCGGCACACCATATAAACGTAGTCTTTCCAGTGCTATGGGTAAGCGTACTTTGAATTGCCTTTGCTGGTGACTCAGAAAGGTTCCAAAGAGTGCTTGAATACCTAAGTCTGAGAGAACCGGATGCAACAAGTAAGCTTCCAGGTCGTGGGAGTTAAGACCGGGAACGAGTGAATTTAATGGCCGTTGGGTCGCAAATACGTCATCTCCCCCACGCCAAATTCCATCGATACCCGTAAAGGCCGCTCCGTAATCAAGTCCATCTTTCTCGAAGGCCGGATACAAAAACTCAGCGATATTTTCAGGGCATTGCCGTTTCAGTTCATCCAGATCGAACCGGCGGCGGCCGGGGACCGGCATCTTCCGGATGCGCCCGCGCATGTGAGCCACCCAAGCATCTTCTTCACCCGCAACCCGGCTATCGATCGAGATCGTGCCGTCATGCGCAAGGACCTGCACCTGAATTTGCCGCCGCTGCCCTTGTTTCAGGATCAGCGGTTGGTCGATCTCCATGTTCTCCAGTTGCAGGTTGCCGGTGCCATGCAGTTCCCGGCCTGCTGCCAGCGCCAGCTCCACATAGCCTGCCGCCGGGAAGATAACCAGACCCTTGAAACGGTGATCGTTTAAAAAGGCATGCCGCCTGAGATCGATGTCATTGGTCCAGCAGGGGTCGGACCGATCCAACCGTACGCCGAGCAAGGGATGAACGCAAGGCAGGAGCCGCCGGTCGTTCGATTCCCTAGTTTCCTGCCAGTGATGCTCCCGTTGCCATGGATAGGCCGGCAACGCGATATTGGGA
>NZ_ASSJ01000088.1 GCF_000473895.1 Rubidibacter lacunae KORDI 51-2
GCGTTGCGGTCCCTGTTTAGAACCAGTCCGCAGGAGGGGCAGCTATGCACCCTGTCAGCCAGCGTCTTTGGTACCCGCTCACCACAGCCCGAACATTCAATGCTGGTTCCGCGTGGATTCTCGGCAATGGTTAACTTGGCAGCTCTTTCAGCCTTCCAAGCGCCCATTTGCAAGAATGTACCCCATGCAGCATCAGCGATTGACTTCGCCAGTCTGGTGCGAGCAAGTCCTTTGATATTTAGCTTTTCGTGAGCAACAACATCGTACTTTGAGAACAGCGAATCCCACACCTTAGAAAAGAAGTCGCGCCGCTGACGCGATATCTTTAGATGCAGTTTGGCGATGCGATTCACCTGTTTGCGCCAGCGATTTGACCCCTTTTTCTGCCTAGATAGCTGCCGCTGCAACTTGGCTAGCTTCAGCTCCGAGCGTCGAAAGAACTGCGGGATTGGAACGCTGTCACCGTCACTGGCGACCAAGAAGTCCTTCAGCCCAACGTCAATGCCGACGGACTTAGCCATATCGACATCAGAAGTAGGTAGCGGAACGGTCTTGTCTTCCAGTAGCAGGCTCACATACCAGCCATCGGCCTTTCGCGTTACCTTGGCGGTCTTGATGGTGAACCCGTCAGGTATCGGGCGATGAAGGATTAGCTTCACCTGACCAATCTTGGGCAGTGCGATTCGACTTCCCTCAA
>NZ_ASSJ01000089.1 GCF_000473895.1 Rubidibacter lacunae KORDI 51-2
GTCTCGCTTCAGGTGCTGCCACACCCGCTCGGTGGGATTGAGCTCCGGACATTACGGCGGCTGGAATAACAGCATCACGTTTTCTGGGAGCTCCAGACTCTTGGCCGTATGCAGGCGACCGTTGTCCACTTGCAGGAAGAGAAAGTCATCCGGATAAATTTTCGACAGCTCTTCAAGAAAACGCTGGAAACACTGGCTGTCGGCGTGGGACAGCCGCAAGACAAAGCTCTCACCCGTCGCTGTTTCCCCCGCGGCGTACAACCAAATGCCTTGAACTTCCACTGCCATTCCCCTACTGGCTTCACGCCGGACAGCGTGATGCGACGACCCGTCGTGGTCTTCAGTCCGAAGCGACCCTCATCTTCCGTGACGTAGCGGATACGACCCTTGAGTGGCTTCTGCCCCAACCGGTGCGCTCCGAGCAGTGACAGGTCCGCCCCTAAGTTTTTTTAAAAGCCGCACGCCGCGCTTGGCTCTGCCGTCGATGGCGCGGTCGCGGGACCTTCAGTTTCGCTTGCAGCCGGTAGCGCACCAAGTGATGGACGGTGGCGTAGTCGGCCTCGATACCCAGCTGAGTGCGCAGCCATTGCTGAATCTGCGTGTAGCGCTCGAACCCGCCCTCTGGGTCCTGGAGTTGCTTCTGGAGGCAGCGCACCGCCCAATCGGGAATGACACGCGGACGACCGGGGCTAGTTGAGCGCGCCAGCATTTGTGGCAGACCGCCCTGGGGATACCGGGCCAGCCAGCGTTGGAGCGTGCCTCGATGTTTGCCCAGCACCCGCGCTGCAGCCGAGACCGTGAACTGCTCGGCTCGAATCAGGTAGAGCGCTTGCAAGCGCTCTTTCGCTGACGGCTGCTTCTCCGCGCGCAGCAGTGCCTGGAGTTCCTCAGTACTCTCGCGAAATTCAACGTGGGTGACGCCACTCATCAGAGTTTCCTCAGGTCGCTGTTCCTACTTCTAGCATCCGATTCTTACTTTTTTCAATTTGGTATAAATATTCACTAAATCCTGGAAATTGACATTCAGACATCTTCTTGATACTTTTGATAAAGGATATTTGGGGGGCGCTAACGAACTAGTCTACTTTCGCTCGACTGAACTAACTCCTCGCAACTATTTGGGGCTTTCGGAGGAACAGATGATTTGTGTTCGATATGGACTCGAAAAACCAACCCAAAATCTATTTAAATTCCGAAAAGATAAAAATGATGAAGCATAGGAAAAATAGCATATTCTTGGCAGCATTTTTGGGCTTATCAATCGCGATCGCCTCTGCTCTTTTACCTTCACTTGGTAGCGCAAGGGAGAACGATCTCATTGCAACTGTTCGGCAAATCGAAGCAGCCTTGGACGCTCGTGTTGGAATCGCAGTTTATGACAAGGAAACCGATCGGAATTGGCAGTATCATGCCGACGAACGGTTTCCGATGAACAGCACTTTCAAGACAATAGCTTGTGCTGCACTCCTTTCATTGGTTGATTCTGCTCAAGAGAAACTCGACCGCATCGTAGTTTTCGATGAAAGTGACCTTGTAGACTACTCTCCTATCACGGAAACACGATTCGGGCCTCCTGGTATGACACTCGACGAACTTTGCGAAGCAACAATGTCTGTTAGTGATAACTCCGCTGGCAATTTTGTCATGGAAGCGATTGGCGGACCTGAAGCTATCACTCAATTTATGCGCTCTATCGGTGATGAGGTTAGCCGCCTTGACCGCTGGTACCCATCCATAAGCGAGTCGGTGCCTGGAGATAAACGCGATACTACATCACCAAATTCAATGGCGATGATGCTCGAACAGTTAGTCCTCAAACAAACATTGTCATTGGGATCGCGCCAGAAATTGGAAAACTGGCTCAAAGGAAATGAAGTTAGCGATAACCTGTTTCGTGCTGTAATTCCATCAGATTGGGATATTGGAGATCGATCTGGAGCTGGGCAGTATGGTTCGAGATCGATTGCTGCAATCATGTGGCCACCGCAGCGTGAACCGGTTGTAGCAGCTGTTTACATTACTGAAACTGAGGCTTCTTTTGCCGAACGTAATGCTGCGATTTCTGAAATTGGTGAAGAGATTGTAGAAGCAGTTATGGCGCAATAGTTCGCCAATACAAGTTTTATACTATCTTGATAATTATGTGGCAACAAAACCATTGAAGCTCTCTATCTCAGAGGTGCAGGGCAAGCTTGTCATTAGCAGCTGCTGAACGGCAATGGTTGTTTCCTGGGAGATTGACACAATAGGGTCACCTATCCAGCTCCTCTAAAGGCAGTTCAAGACTGTAGTGGAACGATTGGGCGTCTAGAAGAGCCGCAGTTTATAATTTGTTAAGATCCAAGCATATTGCCTATAAAGCTTTGTGTAAGGAAAATCGGCTTCTGTATCTACACTCTTTAAGTATTGACGTTCAAGTATGTTCTATATTATCTTTGGAGCGGGAAACAATTGTTCAATAGCGATTTAACAGACTCTCGCTCATCTGAACTAACTCTGTAACAGCCCAAAAATTAAGTTGATGTGTAGTGAATTCGCGTTCATTTTGCACATTTGATGGCAACATAACTCTCGACTCATGTTCATGTAGGACTAAATTGATGAATCTTAGGAAAAAAGGCTTTTTTGCATCGATATTTCTAGGCTTGATGATTTCGATCGGTTTTGCCCTAGTAACTTACTCTAGTAATGCGGGGGAGAACGATTTAATCGCAGCTGTTCAACAAATTGAAGCAAGGTTGAATGCTCGTATAGGAATCGCAGTTATCGACAAGGAAACCGATCGGAATTGGCGATATCATGCCGGCGATCGCTTCCCCATCAACAGTACTTACAAGACAATAGCCTGTGCTGCACTCCTTTCTCGAGTAGATTCTGGTCAGGAGCAGCTAGATCGCATTGTAATATTCGATGAAAGTCAACTCGCTGACTACTCGCCCGTCACCGAAACACGTGTTGGAGCTCCTGGTATGTCACTCGGCGAATTATGTCAAGCAACAATCGCTACGAGTGACAACTCCGCTGCGAACTTTGTTATGCAAGCGATTGGCGGACCTCAAGCTGTCACTCAATTTATGCGCTCTATCGGCGATCGGACCAGCCGGCTAGACCGCTGGTCACCAGAATTGAGCGAGTCAGTGCCGGGTGACCAACGCGATACCACTTCGCCAAATGCAATGGCGATGATGCTCGAACAGTTAGTCCTCAAGGGAACACTGTCTTTTGAATCGCGCCAGACATTGGAAAGCTGGCTCAAAGGAAATGAAATTAGCGGCGACCTCATACGTGCTGCAGTGCCATCAGACTGGGATGTCATTGATAAAACAGGGTCTGGCGGATATGGTTCGCGTTCGATTGCTGCAGTCATGTGGCCACCCCAGCGCGAACCGGTTATTGCAGCCATTTACATTACGGAAACTGAGGTTTCTTTTGCTGAACGGAATGCTGCAATTGCTGAAATCGGTGAAGCTATTGTAGGAGCAGTCATGGCACAATAATTAACCTATAAAAGTTGTATAGTCCTTGAATATTGGAGGGATTGGTCTTGCCCGGGTTTAGTGGACAGGTCAGGTAAGTCGCTTGTGCGGCTTGCTCGAAGTTCGCTGGTGTTTCGTAGCCCAGAGTCGAGTGCCATCGTTGCCGATTGTAGAACACCTCGATGGATTCGAAGATTTCGGACGTTGCTTCCTCCGTGTTTAGGTCGACAGTTTGATATACCAGCTCGGTTTTCAGCGTCGCAAAGAAGCTCTCCACCACCGCGTTGTCCCAGCAATTGTCCCTAAGGCTCATCGAGCACTCGATGCCTTATGCTCCCAACCAGCGCTGGTATACCTTCGACGCATGCTGGCTGCCGCGGTCGCTGTGATGCACTAGCTGCTCGGGTCGACCGCGCTCAGTCAGCGCCATCTTCAGGGCATCTACTGCCAACTAGCTGTCGGTGCGCGATGACATCGCCCAACCCACCAAGCGGCGCGAGTTTAGGACCAGGACCATCGCCAGCTATAGTCAGCCGCCGTGCGTCCCCACGTAGCTGATGTTAGCCGCCCATTTGCAATTAAACCGCTTCGGCACTGAAGTCGCGTCCGAGTCCGTTGGCTGCCACCGGCTGCTGGTAGTTGCTATCGGTTGTGACCGCGCAACGACGACGCTGACGTCGAGAGTGCAGTCCGGCTTGCCGCATCAGGCGCGCTACGCGGTCGCGTCCTAAGGCTTCCCCAGCTGCCGGCAGGTCCCGGTACACCCGCGGGCTGCCGTAGGTGCCGAGTGAGACCGAATGAATGGCTTTGACCGCGACCAGCAACCGCCGGTCCTCCCGGATGCGAGCGCTTTCGGGACGTCGGCGCCAGGCATAAAAGCCGCTGCGCGAGACGCCCAGCAGACGACACATCTAGGTTACGGGATTGCTGGCCTTCTCTGCCTCGATGAACGCGAATCTCACAGCGACTCCTTGGCAAAGCAGGCCGCTGCATTTTTTTACAGCTCGCGCTCCAGTCGCAGCTGCCGGACCTCGGCGCGCAGGTGGCGCAGTTCCTCGCGCTTGGTCGGGGTGGCTCCCTCACGCATGCCGGTGTCGACCTTGTACTGGCGCACCCAGTTGCGCAGGGCAGATTCGGTCAAATCGATGTCGCGAGCGACCTGGGCGAGGGAGCGGGGACCTTCCTTTAAGAGTTTAACGGTCTCGAGCTTGAACTCCAGGGTGAACTGTCGTCGTTTCCGTGGCATGGTGGTTACCTCCAAGAAAACTATCATCTCTTCTCAGGTGTCCACCAAACCCGGGGAAGTCCAGTTGAAGCAGGAAATCTTTGGGGTGACCCAGGGAATCTCCCTGCATACCCGATAGGGTTGCTGGGAGAGGATGTCAATCAGCGTGCTCCAAGGAAGCCGCCTCCACCCTAACCGGCACCAACAACTGCCCCTGTTTTTCTAGGAAGGCAATCGCGGCCATCGGCGAGAGCAGAATTTGCGGGTGAGCTTCGAGAGCATTTTGCAGCTCGGTCGTTACGGAGATAACAAAGGTTCGCGACCGCCCTTGCCTTTCGGTGCACTTGACAATAAAGAGCTTTCCAGCTGAGAGCACAATATTGCTGAAGCTTGCGACTTCTTTAAGAAGTTTGGCTATTTCTATCGCCAACTTCTCGGTTTGACTGACGCCAATGTCTTCTAGCTTTGCCTTGCTAGCTAACAAGCTTCGCTTATAGATATCAACCCCTTCGCGAGTCGCTTCTTCTCGCATCTCTGAGGTGATGAACTGGGCAATCCGGCAGCGGATGGTCTGAAAAAAAAGCCACGCCTCTCGTCGAGGACTTCTAGATCAGCGTAACCGGAGGCGATCGCGTACCCTTCTATTGCCTCCTGCAGTTGTTCGAGCGCGCCAGGAGTGATTTCTACATCTAGAATTGCGATTCTGAATTCGTCACTTCCATACGAATCTCTGATCAGTTTAGCTATGAGGGAGTCCTCTTTGTTCCTCAGATTGGCTCCCTCTAGGTGTGCTCCCTCCAGATTGGCTCCCTTCAAGTAGGCTCCCTCCAGGTAGGCTCCCTCCAGATTGGCTCCCTCCAGACTGGCTCCCTCCAGGTGTGCTCCGATCAGGTGTGCTCCCTCCAGGTGTGCTCCCTCCAGGCGTGCTCCCTCCAGATAGGCTCCAATAATGTGTACTCCCTCCAGGTGTGCCCCTTACAGGCGTGCTCCTTCCAGGTAGGCTCCCTTCAAGTAGGCTCCCTCCAGGTGTGCTCCAATCAGGTGTGCTCCAATCAGGCGGGCTCGCTCCAGGTGCGCTCCCTCCAGGTGCGCTCCAAATAGGCTGGCTCGCTCCAGGTAGGCTCGCTCCAGGTGTGCTCCCTCCAGGTGTGCTCCAATCAGGCGGGCTCGCTCCAGGTGCGCTTGCTCTAGGTGCGCTCTTTCCAGGCGGGCTCGCTCCAGGTGGGCTTCCTCTAAGTTGGCTTCAAACAGGTGGGCTCGCTCCAGATGGGCTTCCTCTAAGTTGGCTTCAAACAGGTGGGCTCGGTCCAAGTTGGCTCGCTTCAAATTGGCTCCAACCAGGTAGATCGCAACCTCAGGATGCTTCTCACGCCAAGCATTCCAATGCTCGGTACCCTGCAGCAGAATCGCTAGCAAGTCAAATCTGTCTGTCCCACCCCCCGTAGTCGTCGTGCTCATTACGCAGCTCCAAAATAAATACAGATCGCACCCCTCCCACACGGCAACCGAGCCAGAGAGGATTTGACTTGCGGCGATTGCCCCTCGCCCCCTGCATTACCTATTAGGACACCTCGAACACAGTACTCTTAGAGTCAGCTATCACAGGTGTTGCCATGTCTGGGGCTTCGGGCTCAGTATTAAAATCTTACCGCCGACAATTCCCCGCGCGATCGCGCCGCGACTATGCCACCTGAAGTTGTGCTGCATGCTGGCAGGGTTTCGGACGAGTAAATTGGCGTAACACAGCAATGCAATCGGCGGGTGATACGGAATAGAATTGCAACTAGGCAGACGAGCATGGTCGATAGTCGATATCAGCTCTCAGTAGGAGCTTTATTAATATTGTTGCTCATGTTTCAAGCTGTCCGAGGGTGAAATAGTAGGATGGATATACAATGCTTTCTGAAGAAAGTCACATCACGTACAAAGTTGTTATCAATGGCGAGGAACAATACTCCATTTTGCCGGCGGATCGTGAAAATCCCTTAGGATGGCGTGATGACGGCAAGAGGGGAACCAAGCAGGAATGCCTGGATTATATAAAGACCGTCTGGACAGACATGCGTCCACTGAGTCTCCGACGCAAAATGGACTAGGGTGGAGCGGCCTCATTTTGTCGGGCTCCTATGGGGAAATAATAGGAGTCTATGAGGGGTGGATGTCACCTTATAGAAAGATAATTCCGCAACGGCTTGCAAAGACTCCTCGCAGTGCTCTAGAAACTAGCTGTTGCTGGGAAATTTGACTGTTTCTAGGGTCAGGCGGCTTCTGAGTTTTCTCCCAAAAGGTGACACGAACCCGTCCAGGAGTTGCCCGCTTAAGCACAGGTTACGTTTGACATGCAACCAACAACACTGTTGCCAGACATCAAGGGCCTAGACGGGATAAACGAAAGAGATTGGTGACAAGGTAGCTGACGTTTTGTGGTTGCCGGATCGTAACGACAATCTCTCATCGCTGATTGACGGGGCGAGAGCATCAATGTCCTGAGTATGGGTCGGTTAAACCGAGAGGCATTGCGAGCGCGCAAGTGCTCCGGAACCGTGGACTTTCTGCGGTGGGACACCGCGTGGAGAAACTGCCTGTGGACGGAAGCTGTCGGGGGCGAGAGCCTAGACAAGACCGGTTGAAGCAGGAACTCTCGAGAGCGATCTTTTGGAAGCCTGCGCCTTATCGCCAGCGATAGACGTTAGGAGGATGTTACGGCATAGAACGGAAGCCCGGAAGCCCAGCCGCTTCAGAGCTCGGAAGAAAGGGACCCATTCTTCGCCGTGAAGGTTAGTCCGGCACCTTTGGGCGATCGCTGCGCCCGATCGCTGCATCGTAAGAGCGCTGGCGGTAAGTATCGCCCAGCCAGCTCTGATAGGTTTCTTAATGAACTTTAAGGCTATGTCCCATCATCGCCGCGGCGTCTGCGTCGCCGACATCGAAATCCCTCAATCGCCTCGAGTAACAGTGACGGATTGCATAGGGTTTATGAGGGACGCCGTAGCGGGCGAAACCCTTGGCGCCGCGCCGGCTATAGTCGTCAGCTGTCTCGATTTGCCCGCGCAATTTTGTAATCGCAATCGCGGGAAGGTTGAAGCGCTCTACCCACTCGGGGTAAAGCGCCCATACTGTCCGGGCCCCAGTTTTCGCCCCGATCGCGCCATCAAGCACCGCGACTCGCCCATTGTTAATGTCGTTAAAGTTCAGGCAAAAAACTTAGCTCGGTCGCAAGCCAAATGTCGCCATCATTCCGTAAAACCAGCGCCAAGAAGTCCCGGTTATCGAGGCGTGTATCTGGGCGATCTCGCGATCGCTCGGCAGCGACTTCGGACTAACTTTGGCCGGACGGTAACTACCTTTAAGATCCTGCAGGTCGACAGAGATGTCCGCCACCCGAGCCAGAGCGGTCAGAACGGTAACGAAGCGCTTACGAGTGCGAGTATCGGGCTCGGTCCCCAGCACCACGCCTCGAAGCAGATCGGCGGTGAGCTTCTCATTGTCTGGCAGCTTCCGAAAAACCAGCCGGTATTCGGTTTTCCACGTCAATTTAGACTGGGGAGTGCACTGGCGGCGTTTGAAATAGTCGAGCTCGAAGCGCTCTTTCCAGTAGCCACACGAACGTAAATCCCGCTCCTCATGGAACACGTCGTCCCAGTCAAACGTGCCCGCTGCCAGCGCGTACCCGATGCGCCTAGCCTCCTTAACAGCGCGATCGATCCCACCGCGTTGGGATAGCACGGACTCCCAACAATCGCCGACAGCGAGATCTCCTGCTGGTGCCAACTATATTTATTGCTGCCCGGCTTCGGCGGTAGGGTGCCGTAAAGACAGATCGAATTACCCCGAACGCGAATGCCGACCCCAACCCGCTCGGATTTGAGCATTCGTTTCGCCTGCTCAAGAAATTCGCCCAGTTCCAGGCGCGATCGGCGTCCCATAATCGCCCCATAAATCCATCGGGTTCCATGCTCTCACAAAGGCTATAAAGGTTGATATAGGTAGGGCTTGCTGAAAAAGGCTGGAATCCATGCAATGAAAGGATCTCAGCGTTTTCTATGCCAGAAAAGTGCAAGGTTATAGGCACCAGAGCCTCAAAACCCTTGCACTTGGGCCAAGAACCCGAGGCAAAAAGCTGGGG
>NZ_ASSJ01000090.1 GCF_000473895.1 Rubidibacter lacunae KORDI 51-2
GGCTCAATTGCGGACAGCTTTGCCAACATGCACCTTTGTCAATCTTTATGGATCTACTGAAATTACTGCCGACGCAACGTATCACAGGTTTGCTGATAGCGATCCACTTTCGAAGCTACGAATACCGCCGATTGGGCGCCCAGTTGCCAACACTCAGATTTACATTCTTGACGGCCGGGGGTGTCCCGTTCCTGTGGGTGTGACAGGGGAGCTTTACATTGGCGGCGTTCAGGTTGCGCGCGGCTATCTGAACCGCTCCGACCTGACAGCGGCACGGTTTGTCCCCGACCCGTTCAGCGCCGCTCCCAATGCGCGGCTTTACCGCACGGGGGATCTGGGACGCTGGCGGGCAGACGGGACACTCGAGTTTCTGGACCGCCGAGACTTCCAGGTGAAGATCCGGGGGCACCGGGTCGAGCTGGGAGAGATCGAGGCCTGCCTTTGCGCCCATGTGGGTGTGGGCGATGCAGTTGTGATCGCGCGCGGTTTGGAGAGTGAGGGCGGCACGGACCTTGCAGCTTATGTGGTTGCGGGTAAGGATGGCGCTGACAGCGGCGCTGCTGAGGTGGATGCGAAGGCACTCCGGGACCATGCCACGCGGCATCTGCCGTCGTGGATGGTTCCTTCAGCCTACGTGTTGATGGACGCGTTTCCCCTGACGGCAAGCGGCAAGCTGGACCGGCGGGCGCTTCCGACCCCGGACGGGACGGCCTATGTCCGGCAGGCCTATGAAGCGCCTGCCGGAGATATGGAGGAGACGCTGGCGCGGATCTGGTCGCAGCTTCTGGGAGTCGAGCGGGTAGGCCGCCACGATAACTTCTTCGATCTAGGCGGCCATTCGCTCCTGGCCGTGCGGATGCTCTCAATGCTGCGCGAGGCGCTCGGGAGAGAGGTTCCGTTAGCAAAGCTATTTGCTCGACCAACCGTCATTGCCTTTGCGGACGTTCTGAATCGTCAGGACCCCCTGCTGGATCGTGGTATAACAGCGTTTCGTGCGGAAGGAGCCAAACCTCCTTTGTTCCTGTTCCAGGAGCTGAGTGGTGAAGTCATCTATGGCTTTGAACTTACCCGTCATATCGATACAGATATACCCGTATACGGGCTGACAAATCCCAGTGATGTGAGCATACCTCTGCGCACGATCGAGGAAATAGCCACCCATTTTCTGACTTCGATCAAAATGGTGCAGCCGAAAGGGCCTTACTACATTGCAGGATGGTCGTTCGGCGGTTTACTTGCTTACGAAGTTGCTGCCCAGATGATTGGCAATGATGACCAGGTCGCGTTTCTCGGTCTCTTCGATACCAATTTCCCGCAGTCGTTAGAACCTGCCAGTTCGGAAGAGGACTATCTACGCCGAATATTTGAAGACAAACACGCTTTGCGGTATCTTGCCGCAATTGCCGCAAAGCGAGGCATACCGATAGCACTGAATGACATAGAGAGCATGTTGCACCATGACAAGGTTCGACAATACATCTCCCGCATGTATGCATATTCACAAGCCATGCACCAATATCATGTTCAACCGATTCCGATCCCTTTGCACCTTTTTGGAGCTATCGAAGATGCTGAGGCTGGCCGATCGGGTGGTTGGGAAACTGTCATCTCAAAAGAGCATATTCACGTCATTCCGGTCCCTGGAAACCACTGGACGATGATGGACCCTCCCAATGTTTCCTGCCTTGGGGAATCTCTTTCCAAGTCCCTGAAGGATCGGGAACAGCGGGTTTATACACAGGCACGGAGTTACGATCCGCTGATGACTATTCAAAGAGGCCAGGTGGGGCAAATTTCGGTCTTCTGCATCCCTGGGGCAGGCGGCAATGTCGGCGGCTTTGCACCGCTTGCAAATGCCCTTGATGAGTCCTATCCCGTCTATGGTCTTCAGCCACGTGGACTGGACGACCAGCTTGTGCCACACACGAGCGTTCAGGCTGCTTCCAGATGCTACCTTGAGGCAATTCAAACGGTCTGCCCTGACGGACCTGTCCATCTTCTCGGTCATTCCTTTGGAGGCTGGATTGCTTTCCAGATTGCCCTGGAGCTGCTTGAACTCGGCTGCCCAGCTGAGTCGCTCACCTTGATCGACAGCGAAGCGCCGAAGGAAAACGGGGAACGAGTACGCGAGTACAACCGCACCGAAGTCGTGACGAAATTGATTGAGATCTACGAACAAGCTGGAGAATGTTCGCTTGGGATAGAGGCCCCTGAATTGGCACAGCTCGATGCAGCGCGGCAAATCGGCCGCTTGCATGAGAGTCTTCTTCAGCACGATTTGATGCCGTCAAGTTCCAAGGCAAAAGACCTGCAAGGAGTCGTTCGCTCTTTTGGAACCGCTCTCAGGACGAAATATCATCCGAAAAGCCCCTATCCTGGAAGGACCAGTCTGGTATTGCTGAGCGATCCCAAGCTTCCCGAAGCGACCAATGCCAAATTATTTGCGAACAGCGTTGAGGCATGGCGCTTGTGGGCGCCAGAGCTTTTGTCCTGGCATGGTCCGGGCAACCACATGACAGCGCTCAAGCATCCGCATGTTCGGCACTTGTCCAAGTGGATAATGAGCAACTTTCAAGGCAAAGTGGTCGGTGTATCGGAATAAGGCGCGGGTAGGGGTTCCTCCGCTCTGACAGCGCGATCGCCCAATTGTCTTAAAGTCGGACAGATTCCAGACTTTCGTGTCGTTGAGCCAGAATTTCAGACGACAGTGCAATTGGCTAGTGAAACAACAGATCTGTCTCTGGGTAACAGTTAGAACCGTGCAGCAGAAACAGTGACCGGACAGAGCAGGACAATAGAGTATACCTTCGCGAGAGGCAATCTCGTATCGCGACCATCCATCAATATTTGTAAAAAGCGAGACATCTAAACAAGGACACTCGGCATCAACCAGGCTGCTGCAACCTTTATTGACGGGTTCTCGGAACTCACAGGTCTGTAGCTCGACGCGCCGGTATTGGCAGTATGCACCCGACAAGCTCGGCAATTTAAAGAAGTAAGGTATTAAAATTTTAATAGAGCAGGAAGTAACTTCTACGCGGTAAAATTCATGGTATTTCGCTCGTTTTTACTCGGGAAAATCCACAACTGTACGCTGACAGGAACCCATCTAGAGTACGAAGGCAGCATTAGCATAGATCGCACTCTGCTCAATGCGGCCGGCATTGCACCTTACGAACGGGTACAGGTACTCAATATTGCGACGGGCGCCCGGTTGGAAACCTACGCGATCGCTGCTCCAGCCGGGTCGGGGCGCGTCGAGTTGAATGGGGCAGCAGCTCGGCTGGGGGCAACCGGCGATCGCGCGATCGTCATGAGCTATGGTTGGCTCAGTGCCGAGGAAGCAGACAACCACTCTGCACGCGTGGTATTAGTAGATGAGCGCAACGTACCGGTATCCCAGCTGCAGGCAACTGTCGACTGTACTTAGCAGACCAGGCGGGTTGAATATAGGGCAATGCGGTGTGAACGACCGACCGCACAAAAACTTCTCCGGTCCCGGGCACGAACAAGACCTTCTTTGGGTCCGTCCGCTTTCGAATTCTTTTGGTCCGCCCACTTTCGAAATTGAAGAGTGATGCTCCTAACAAGCAAAGATATCACACATCATGGCGACTCAACTGACTTTTTTTAACACCAACTCTGGGGTAAGGGAGTTAGGGACGTCAGAAGCAAAATTGTGAGATGAGTCTCAAGGCTATCTGACTACTCTCACCTGTATCAGATGTGAAGCTTTATTCGGGATAAACGACATAGATTGGCGAGTTGACTGTCGTTTTGTAGTTTCCAGATCGCAAAGACAATTTGGGTCGGCAGTGGTTTTCGTTGAGTCATCTACTAAGTTTGGTGTCTGCAACCAGCCAGAGTTAAGGTGGTAAGAGATAAGTGCTCATTTAATGCAGAGCGTACCAGCGCACGACCCTTCACGACGACAAGTTTCTCCACGCCGCCGCCTGCTTGCGAAAGCTCTCGGCATTTATATCAATGATAATTGTATGGTGGATCGATCTGTCCAATGCTGCCACGGTTATCATCGAATCAGCAAAGTTCTCGCCCCAGCGACTGAAGGGTTGATTGGCAGTCAGCACCAAACTCTGGCGCTCGAAATGGTGGGCAATCAGCTCGAAAAGCACTTAGGTCTCGGCCTCCGACTTCAGGACGAAGCCCAAGTCGTCGAGCACCAATAAATCAAACCGGTCCAGCTTGCGCAGTTGCTGATGGGGGCACTACTCCTGCCTCTCCTGGTGCAGCAGCTGTACCAAGGGTAGGGTCTGACCGAAGCGCACTCGCCGGTCGGACTCCACCATCGCCCGTGCCAAGGCTGCCGCCAGATGGTTTTTCCCAACTCCCGACGGTCCAAACAACAAGCAGTTTGGACTTCCCCCTGTCCACCCAACTTGGCTCAGCGGTCAACCGGAGCGAGGGCAAGGCATTCAGCTGGGGGCACTGGCTAAAGTCAAACTACCCTTCAGACCGTGCTCCGACGCCGAGCTTGGGGATGCTCCTCAAGCAGTTACGGCTAACTAAGATGCTCCGTCATTGGCAGGAACTGGAGCAGCAGTCTACCTAGCAACAGTGGTTCTACAGCGAGTTCCCAAACACTTTGTGCTAGATAGAGGCAGACTGGAGTTCACAAGGCCGGACAAACGCTTCCTAGCGGAAGCCCGGCTACCTTCTGGGAAAAGCTTGGCGAGCTTCAAGTTCGACCATTGTCCTAGGCTCAACCTCGCGCTCCTGATGCAACTTGCACGGGACGCCGGATGGGTTGAGCGTGTCGAGAACTGCTCGGTCTTCGGTCCCTCTGGTGTAGGGAAACTCACATCGCGGCAGGATTAGGTCGTGCGCCGCTCGAGCAGGAAAAGCGATTGCGGTTCTACTTTACGGCCAATTTGGTGCAGCATTTGCAGCAAGCCAGGACCCAGATAGTATTGCCAGGGATTTTGAGCAAACTCGACAGCTTCGACCTGCTGATTGTTGACGATCTCTAGGTATGTCAAAAAAATGCCTCCGCTACGAGCGAAATAGCTTTTAGTGACTGATATTTAGGGCTGCTGAAAAAGTCCACAAAGTGAATTTAGGGGACAGAGAGCTCATGAAATCAGGCTTTCGCCATCTAGCCCCAGATTTTCGCCCCTAGATCTCGGCTCAAGTGCAAGGGTTTTGAGGCTCTAGCAACCATAACCTTACACTTCTCTGACGCAGAAAACGCTGGTACCTTCTCGCTCAAACAATTCCAGCCTTTTTCAGCAAGCCCTAATTAGCCATTCAGTCAATGGAACGAGATTTCCGCCGATGCCACAGATCGCGCTGGCAGCTGTCGACCGATTACTGCATGATGCGACGATTATCGACATTCAGGTGGAAAGCTTCCGTAAGCAGGCACCAATCACTCGGACGTGAAAGCCCGACCCTAACCAAACCTATATTTCAAGTAATTGTAGCGACTTTCGAAAGAAGGTTAACATTAGACAGACGATTGCTAAATATTTTAAGCCAGTGCAAAATATCAGTCAACGGAGCATCCAGCTTCAGATGTGAAGGGCATAGGCTGGGAATCAGGGAAAATGGCATACCCAGTGAGCTAGGAATCGCTGCAGTCATCATTGTCCCAGTCAGCTTTGATACGTTTCGCCTGCCCCCTTGCTGCTCTTATCTTGGCTCATCAAGTTCATAGCCATATCCCTTACCACCGCTAAGTTTGCCGGCGGGTTCACTTGGCGTAACCGACTAGCATCCTCTCAAGTTCCCAGGTCAAGCAACAAGTGCACACGATTCGCGATTCCCAGTGCACTCGTACCGTTCGCGCAAACTGTCCCCCGCCTCCGTCTATGATGTGCAAATTACTACTGAAATCCTCCTTTATATATAAACCGTGATGGAGCTTTCAAGGATTCTGAAAGTCTCTTTTGTCATGGCTTTTAGGAGATGTGTTCATTTCGTTCAATGAATCCGGGACATACCCCGATCGTGGACACATGAAGATAGAGTTCATGAAATGCGCTGACCATAGTCAAGCTCGATCAACTTATCCGCTAGATGGAAATAGCGCTCATCATGACTGATCACGATCACGGTTTTACCGCGCTGTTTTAGCTCAAAAAGAATCTGATTGTAGAAAATTTCTCGGAAAAAGGGATCTTGATCGGAGGACCATTCGTCAAATAGATAGACGGGGCGATCTTCTAGATAGGCAGTTAGCAAAGCCAGGCGCTTCCGTTGACCCTGTGATAAATCCAATGTAGAAAGCTTGCCATCACTCACCTTAACCTTACGGTCGAGCTGGAGTTGCTCTAAAAAGCCATGAACTTTGTCATCCAAGGTTTCTGTTGAGATACCAAACAATGTTTCAAACAGATAAAAATCTGCAAATACGGCAGAAAATAATTGCCGATAGGCATCTCTTTGAGTGGCTGAAACATTATTTCCATCCCATAGAATCTTGCCTGAATTAGGTTCATACAGTCCAACAATCAACTTTGCTAGAGTCGATTTGCCACTACCATTCCCCCCTATGATAAAGATCAGTTCACCTGGGCTAAATGAAAGATCTATCGGCCCTAGGGTGAACTGCTCGTCTTTTTCTGTCCAATAGATGTGGGTAACTTGCACCATTTCAATCCGATCTTCAAGTAACGATTGCGAGGATCTCATGACATTAGGATATTCAGGTTTCTCTGCAATGGAGAGACCAAGCTCTTCGATTTTCTTGAGGGCAACACTCCCTCGGCTAATTGCGGGAAGCATCGAGATGATCCCTTCGATGGGCCGAGATAAGTAAGTGATAGTTAGGACATAAGAAGACAATATAATTGTGGTTACAGAGGTATAAAGGGGCAACACAAACACGAGGAAACCCATGACTCCAAAAAACATTAAATTACTCGTATTTAAAGTCACAGCAACGATACTTTCTGCCCGTATTTCATAATCACGACAATCAGCTGCTGTAGCCTCAAAGTCTTTCTCTAGAAATTCCATGCGACGAGGGGTATGTAGTTTCAGCTCTTTAACGCCTTGTATTATCGAGCGGAAATACCTCAAAAGTAAATCTTGCCGGTCTCGGGCCAAGCGTATTAGTTTGTGAACATAGTTCAGCATCAACTGAATGATGATGATTGCAACTACAATCACTACAAGTATCATTAAAAATATAAATTTTGATATCAAGGCAAGATAAGCCATACAGCCGATCACAAGGGCCAGGTTAACGAATAGTAGCGGGAGGGAAAACAAGGTGTTTGAAATAGCTTCAATATCATCAGTTAGAGTTGCTAAAATACGATTTTCACCTAATTCTTCCAGCCTTCGGAGCGGACAAGCCAGAATGCGATGACTCAACTGAAGGCGCATTTTGAAAATTGCTTGCTGAGATAACCGCGCTAGCAAAATTTGGGAAATAATGCCTGAAACAAGGGTAATTAGTGCCAGACCAATGAAGCCCCAGAGCAACAGTTGACTCGCTTTGTCAGAATTATCGATCGCCTCATTTAGCGAGGCAATTAACAAAGCACTACCTGCACCACTGAGTCCCCCAGCAATGAGAGCAGCTACCAAAGCTTTCCATGAAGAACGCAACAAAAAAATGACTAGGTTCATGGGCTTACTTGTCTAAAATCTCTATCGTCATGAAAAATCAAAACTCAGCCTCCTATATTCAATCAAAACCCTGTAAAACTTTATAATATCTCTTGTTTTACCTACTTACCATGCTCTCATTATCGAATGTTCTAATTCTTGTACTTTTGTTCACAATCTGATTTATTTCCCCATGGTAGCACCTACTTTACCCTGGTCTCTCGTGTCCGGAAGTATGGATTTACTATTCTCGAATGCTTCACAAGCTTCTTATGCCGACTTAAATTGTCCGGTTCCTATCGGGTAATATTGCTGCAACGTTTACCAATGTCTCTGGTTCACTGGATTATCTACCGATCTGCTCACATTATGCTCCACTTGCTCCCCAAATTCTTTCTTATTCTTATTTGGGCATGCCTTATGCTCATCGGTTATAACTTTCTCTGTCCCTGGGCCCCACTCTGATGCCTGGTGCAAAAAAATCTGTATCGGCATTCTCGTCTCGGTACTTGGAGAGCATCGAATACGCCAAAATCCCCCCGCCCATCCAAACCACGGTATGGACAATAACATTTTCCTTTGACTTAGACTAAGGTTTTATCCATCTACTAACCTCGACTGACTTCTTTACCATTTCTCCGCTTTCCTACCATCTGTTCGCGTAAATCTCGGTAAAGCTTACTTGCCAATCCCTGACGGTCTGGTGGGCAAAGGAAACACCTCGTAATTTGGAATCTCCGAAATAACTCGGAGGGTCTGTTTGCAGTAAAACCCATACAATCAAGCCTGGAAAGAAAAACGGTTGAAACTTTCAGATAATTGAAGAGAGTGCAAGCGCGCTCTTTATGGTGTGTTTGAATTCACAGCAACTGAAAACAATGTAGCTCAGCTATTTCTGATGCTGGAACTGGGCAGTATAATTGAATTGGTTGTGGGTGGCATTGAATGGCATATGTATGGCATGAAAACTGTTTTCAGGATATTTGAAAACAGAATGCACATTTTTTATATTTGAGTTCTGACACTTTACTACCCAGCTCCATCATTAACTACAACATGGCTATCATTTCGAACCTGTTGACACGTAGCGATAGTAGCTGGATGTTGACAAGATGGATATGTTAAAGCTGGATTAGCCGACCACTTAGCATCACCTCATCTGGCATGACTACTATGAATTCTAAGCAACGTTTGAACCTATTGAAAGGCATCGATTCTAAATTAGCTTTTGAATAGCCAATTAAGTGATCTCAATCTGGATTGTGCATTTCGGGGGGTTATGCAACAAAACTTTGATCTAACTTGCTTTGCTATGCGACTTAATGGGCATAGGCGAACTCAGGAGTTCGCCTATGTCGGGCTCATCCAGCCTATTCCATCTTGCGTCGGAGACTCAGTGGACGCATGTCTGTCCAGACGGTCTTTATGTAATCCAGGCACTCTTGCTTGGTTCCCCTCTTGCCGTCATCGCGCCATCCTAGTGCATTGTCACGGTCCTCCGGACAGATTGAGTATTGTTCTTCGCCATTGACAACAACTTTGTACATGACGTGATTTTCTTCTGAGAGCATTGTAATTCCTTCCTACTCTTTCAAACTATGACAACTTGAAGCATAAGCGGCAATCAAGAAAGCTCTTATTGAGAGTCAATATTGATTATCGACCATGCCCGTCTGTTCAGTTGCAATTCTAACCCGTATCACCCACTAATTGCATTGGCGCGTGAAATCAGGCTAATCGCCCCAAACTCTGGCAACTGAATTTGTTCTCCATGCTGGCATGGCTTGAGCGTTATTGCCCGCAGCAAAGGGGCGTTGTTATCACTGACTTTTGCTTAATCACGATAATTTCGACTTTATGGTTTGAAACAGATTTCAGCCCTGGCTGACTGACAGAGCGCATGAAAACCCAGGGTGTCAAATTTTTTGTGTAAGCAAGTGGATCGCAGTCGGTGAAGCACTCGGGATGCTCGATGCCAAATCGCGATAGCGCTTCCAGTTTGCCAGTGGCATCGTCCATTTCTAGGCAATCTTCTCCAGCGCTAGGTAGAGCAACTTGAAGACCACTGCTTCTGACGGAAACGACGCCATGGTCTTCAATACCTTCCGCAACGATTTGTTCTGTGATTCAATTGAGTTGGTCGTGTCAATCACTCGCCGGATTTCCGGCAGGTAACCGAAGAACGGTATGACTTGCTCCCAGTGTCGCAACCACATCGCGCTGATGGTCGGATCGGTGGCGTCCCACTTCTCGGCGAACTACGCTCGTGCTTCCTCGGCGGTCGCTACCGTCACCGCGCGTTAAATCGCTTTCAGGAACGCTGCTACGGTCTTTCGCTGCTTCCAGCCAACGTACTTAAGCAAGTTGTGCAACAGGTGCACCAGACACAGTTGCACCCCGGTCTCGGGCAAGCTCGCGGCAATCGCCTCGGAAAACCTGCTCAGCGCGTCGACGCAGGCGATCAAGATGCGCTCCACTCCCCGGTTCTTCAAGTCCGTCAACACCGAAACAAGAACATGGCGCCTTCGTTCGGCGACAGCTACATCCCTAGGACATCCCTATGTCCATCTTGGGTTACCCCAGCACCAGATAAATCGACACCGACCGCTCCCGCCCGTCCTGGCGGACTTTCACCTGCAAGGCATCGAGCCAGACAATCGGGTAGATTGTCGATAGTAATCGAGACTGTCACTGGCACAGCTCGGGCAGCACGGTATCGGTGACCTGACCGATCGACTCGGGGGAGATGTCCACGCCATAGAGGTCGCGCAGTTGTGCCCGAAGTTCTCGGGCGCTGCTCCCGCGGGCAGAGAGCGCCAGATTCCTTTCGTCTATCTCTGCTAGGCGAAGTTGACTTTTGGGCACGAGGACGGGCGTAAATTCGCTTCGGCGGTCGCTCGGAATCTGCAACTCTAGGCTGCCCTGTTTGCAGTGGACGGTTTTGGCGCGAGTCGCCGTTGCGACTGTTGGGCAGCGCATTGGGGTCGGCAGCCTGCTGCTAGAGGTGGTGGGTCAATTTGCCTTGGAGGGCGTGTTCGACCAAGCGGGTGGTGAGCTGTTGAGCAGCCCCTGCTCGCTGAGGATTTGCTCGGTACCGGATTAATGCTGCAGACGTTGGTTGAGAAGCTAGTCGGTTTCGGAGGGTTCTGAGTTACTTCCGGGCATGGGTTTGCGGTCTCCTATTGGGTTATCTCTCTGACCGCTTACACAAAAAAACGTTTTGAGCTCCTTGCTGACTCTCCTTCCAAGCTTGCGTTTCCGCTCTCAGTACCTCGGTTGACCCGATGCACCGACTAACCAGGCATGCGGGCTTATCGAGCTCGATTCATTCTCGGCAATGTTCAGCCAACTGCAGTGTATGGTGTGTAGTTAAACTCTCCCTGCCGCACCAGCTCTCGCACCTCCTGCGGCAGCTTAACTCCCTCGTCTGTGATGCAGTTTTTGAGCATCTTAGGGAAGACAAAGCTACGCATTTGATTGGGCTTCTTAAATCGTGGTATTCCCGACCGCTTCAATCGCCACGACTCCAAAGCCGCTTCCAGCTTTCGGATAACTTGTTGAAGCACCTGGGGGCATTAACGGGCTTGAGTCTGGGAAAATCAGCTTTGCCGAAGTTAGAGTGACTTGCACTATCGTGCATAGCTGGGAAATAGCGCATCCGCAGGCAAGATGAACTCTTGTCGAATCGAACACGCATTCACTGGAGATTTGCGAGAATCCAGCCAGTCTTTGCGATCCTGTAGTGCAAAGTTCCGGACATTGCGGCACACACCCAACATGCACTTAATCTCTGAAACCTGCTCGGCGGTTGGCTCTAGCTTAAATTCCCACGTCTTGTTTAGCATGCAACCATCACATCCTAAGAAATAAATATTTGTTTCTTAGGCTTGGCTAAATTACTCCCTTCGGTCGTGAGCCGCTTCACCACCCCCTAAGCCTTCGGCTATGGGCGGAGCACTGCGACGATCTCGGTAGTTCCCACGCATAAAGGAGGGCTGTTCCACGTCCGCGAGTCCGGCGAACTTCCCGAAGCGAACCAAGTACGCTCGTAACCTTCTGGCGGGTACAGCTGTTGGCAAGCGTCGCGACAATAACCCGCCGCAGCACCGTTGCGTTCAAGATGTCCTCGCGATTCAGGCCATTGAGGGCTCGCAGGTAATCCCTTCACCAGTTCAACTCCGTGGCAGCCGTTCGACCCCGCCGTTCAAAGAACTCGGCTTCGTATTTGTCGAACCAGTAACCTACCGTCTGACGCGCTCGGCCTGCTCGTCGCGCTCGTAGTCCGCCCAGTCAAATTGCTGCAATACCAACATGCTGCCCAGCTTCCGGGCTTCCGCATCGGCTCGCTTGATGCCGGCGGCATTGGCATAGATGCCGAGAGCGATCCGCTGCTGGTGCGACTTGGATTTCCCGGAGTTGGGCTTCGGGGGTAGAGTGGACTGAAGGTAAAGGCGCTGGCCGAGCTGGCAGACAGAAACGCCGACCTACTGAGACTTTAAGGTCTGGTTGACCTTGCTTATGTCCATCTTGCTTACTTGCTTAAAGTTTGCGTAGAAAACGGGGGTAGAAGCGGACCCGTGGGAGCACTATAGGGTACTGTAGTGCAAATGAACCACAAACTGGAAATGTAAGCTGAGATTGAGTTGCAAGACTTAAACGTACGGAGAGGGGGGGATTCGAACCCCCGAACGAGTTGCCCCGTTAGCGGTTTTCGAGACCGCCGCATTCAACCACTCTGCCACCTCTCCAGTGGACGAAGCGCGCCTTACGCGCAGTGGAGCATTTTGGGATACTGCGGCTCTCATATTAGCATTGTCAACAGGGAAGTTGGTGAGGAACCTACTATGGTGGTCAATTGAAGAGGCATTGCACAATAGAAGGATGAGATGCCCCAAATGCCCTTCCCAGCAAATTCGTAAGAACGGCCCCCGATGTGGCAAGCATTACTAACAGAGAAAGGACTGCGGCCGTCAATTTGTCGAGTCCTACTCTCTACGTGGTTGCCACCGGAGGTTCGGGCAGACTGCTTGCGGAGACACGACGAGGGGCAGGGGTTCGGGAGCATCTTGGGTTGTACTGGGTCAACCACAACATCGTCATCAATTGGGTCCGTTTGAGTGCACAGGAGCTCCCCCAGCTCCCCACTGAGGAAACTCAAACTTTTAAGATTGGGGAGGTCGATGAACTACAAACCTTCGCTGGCTCCATGAAAAAATGATGGATATGGACGGTGGTTGACCATAAACAGACTGGCATTCTTGCCTTCATGGTTGGCGACTGCTGCAGCCAGACCTTTGAGAAGCTCTGGGAGCGCGTGCAAGGGTGGGGTTGATTCTAGTAAGTGAGCGATGGCTACCCGGTGTATCCAAAGTTCATGTATGCGACAGAGCACGGGGTGAGTAAAACGTATATGACCCGAGTGGCAGGAGAGAATACAAGTCCGAGGCACTACCTAGGGCTTGCTGAGATAAGCTCAAATGCAGACAGCGAAGGATTTCTGAGGCTTGCGAAGCACAAAAAGTGCAAGGAAAACGTCCAAATATCTGGAAAACCCTTGCACCTTTGGACCCGATGTACGCTCACCTCCCCGCAGGACAGCTCTCCTTTGAAGATTTCTG
>NZ_ASSJ01000091.1 GCF_000473895.1 Rubidibacter lacunae KORDI 51-2
ACTGAGAGAGTATGCCCGCTACCCTGCTTGTTTACCGCCAACTGTTTACCTGGTTGCAACAGCACTGTGGCTACCAAGATCTGCGTCACCTCGTCACCTTGGCTTGGATGGTTCTGGGTCTCATTGGTAGCGAACGGTTGAACCTCACCGCCTGGGAAGCCCACATTCGCAGTCGCGCCCAGCAGGCCCAGAGCTCCCAGCGTCGCTGGCACCGCTTCTTGAACAACCCTCGCATTCGCGTGCCAGCGCTCTACGTGCCTCTGCTCCTGGGAGCTTTGCGACAATGGCAGGGTCGGCGTCTCTACCTGGTCCTGGATACGACGGTGCTCTGGAATCGGTTCTGTATGGTGCACCTATCGGTGGTCTGCTGCGGACGGGCCGTCCCGCTGTTGTGGAAGGTGCTCGAGCACAATAGTGCCGCTGTCGCCTTTCCTGCCTATCGGGGTCTGCTGCAGCTAGCCCAGCGGATTCTATGCACTTTCCCGGACGTCATGCTGTTGGCAGACCGGGGCTTCGCCAACCAAGACCTGCTGCAATGGCTACAGCAAAGCTCTTGGCATTATTGCCTGCGCTTGCCCGGTGACGTGAGCATCCACGGTCCATACCGCTATCCAGTTGAGGTGCGGCAGTTGTGGCCCAAAAAAGGAGAAGCCAAGCTGGTGAGGGACGTCCGCCTCTGGAGCCAGGGCACCTACTGCAGTCATCTCGCCCTAGCCAACGTGCGCGGTGCCCGCGAACCCTGGGCGGTTATCACCGACGAAACTCCCTCCCTGCAGACCTTCTGGCAATACAGCCTGCGGTTTGCAGTGGAGGAACTATTCCTCGACAGCAAATCGGGGGCTTTTGAACTGACCGCTGTGCGTCTGCGGTCAG
>NZ_ASSJ01000092.1 GCF_000473895.1 Rubidibacter lacunae KORDI 51-2
TTCAGGCGCTCAAGCGTCTGTATTTAGTGGTTGCCGTGGCGCTGCTATGGTCCACCTGCCAGGGGCTAGCCGTTCAGGTTGCTGGCTTGCGTCGTCAGGTAGACCCGCACTGGCGTCGGGGTCTGAGCTATCTGAAAATCGGTTTAGCCTGGTTGCGTGGAGTGGTGGCTAAGGGACGCCAACTACTGGCACCCCTGCCACTGTCAGCAGTTGACCCCGAGCCCTGTTTTGCTTCCAAGAAGGCTCGGGCTAAACATGACAACCGAATCTGGTTTTCCCGCATTCGCTCCCTTCGCTGTCATGCCTGACTGACCGAGGTTTTCAGAGATGTGTCAGTCAGCCAGCGCCAGAACTCTCTCCGGGGCTGGTTTTCATGGGATTCTTTAGATTCCCGAGCTCGCAGTGATCGCAGTGGCTGCTGTTGGAAGGATCCAAGAAACTCCAAAGCCCCGCCAATAGTAGCTTCTGGAAGTGCTGCCCGGATGGAGCTGGAGCCCTCACGATGCGGTTGTCTCAGAAGCTTTGTCAGTCAACCAGCTCCCGCCCTTCGAAGATGACTGACCTGTTGTTTCAACCCACCAATAGCATTGGCGTCTGATAGCTAGTGAATCCACTGAACTTGAGGCGGATATGCAGAAAGAATATCAAGACAGTCATTGAGCGTATATATGGCATAGTGATTCACAACTTTGTTTTCATAAATGCCTTGGCTGGTAAGCTCGAACCATGCCAAATAATCTGAATCTTCAATGATAAAAAAATCCACATCTTCCAAGATCTTCCTCACCATCTGAACGGTTGTAAAACAGAAGGTCTCCTTCATCTCTATTTTTGTAAACCAAAGCAGCATCAAATATTATCCCCAAAACATCCCCCTCTTCATCGGAACCTTTTAGCCGCAGTACTGAATTTCCATGTATTTGATGAAGATCTTCCAAATACATCACATTAGGCATGCTTTCGAGAGGTGCCCATCTTTTGAAAAGATTTTTGCTCATTGATTTAAATCACATGCATCTTTTATTCTAAAGTGTATTGATGGTTATACTTAGTCGTGTGTCTCGTCAAGAAAATTTCGCAACTTTGCTAGAGCCCTTTTTTTCTGACCTTGCTGTGTAACAAGTTCATCTAATATCGTAACAAATTCTTGAACAGCACGCCGAAGATCGCTCATGAATTTTTCTTTGTCTGAAACAACTGCTTTCCATATGCCATAGTTAACGACTAGCTTTTCAAGCGTGAAATCAAAAACGATTACATCTGGCTCAATTAAAGGATCTATTACTATTACTTCACCTGATTTGATGTGTTTTGCCCCTTCTGCTAGAGCTTCAAAGAAAGCATCAAGATAAGTATTGCTTTCTTCAATATTTCCTTCATCACCAAGGATGACTATCTTGCCCAAGGGGTCATAAGCGTCAAAGCCATCTTCAGTGTCCAATACCCACGTTATATAACTCATGACAACTACTTCTTGCTGCAAAAATACAATTGATCCAGACACATTCGTTAGCTGTATTGACAACCAATCACTCTCTGAATAAAAGGGTTCAGGAATTTTCAAGAAGTCTTTGCGCTTCATTTAAGACCATTAAAAAGTCCTTCATTAAGAATTTGGGTATGAAATTCGGCTCAATAAAGTCCGAAAAAAACTCGATTTCGATAAATTGCAAGCCTTTGTCTTTATTTAGCTGGGCTATTTGCTCTCCATTAAATTGAATTTCGACCGTGATTTCATCGTAATTAGAATCACTAAATCTAAAGATCTCAAATCCTGATTCCATATTGATTGCCATTGTCAAATCTCCTAGTCGACAAATCCACCGAATGCACCATCACTATTAAATCGTACACCGCGTCTATCTGGCAATCGAACTTCAATACCACCTTTACCAAGTTTTTTGAAAACTGCATCAGGACTGTTTAAGATTTCAGTAAGTTGCTGTTCTGCCACGTTATTTTTGTTTTGATTGTTACCAGATAAAGCTGGAAAAGGGGAATTGCCCCGCTGCTTGTTAGCAAGTTTGTCAAGAGCTCGTCCTGCTTTTGTAAGACCGCCTTTACCAGTGGGCTGATTTGCAGCATCAATAAGATCGTCAAAATTTAAATCGGAACCAGTAAAGTGAGGTGCTGCGGGGGCGACCGCCGGATTTGGCAGCAGGGAGCAACGGCTCGATGAGCGCGAACTGGTCGGGAGAGAGATTGCTGGTGTAGTCTTGGGCATAGCTCACACGGTGCTGTCGTTTCAGTATCAACAGCGTGGACCGTGTGAGTTTTCTAACATCGGATGAGGACTTTTCAAATGGCCTCTTAGTGACAGCCTAAAGAGTCAAACTAAAATGCGCCTGCTGAACCATTTAAGATACAGCATTTCTCAACCTCGTAAGGTACACTCTTACTTCTCAAACTCTTGCCATTCAATCGATCTCAAAAAATATGCGTACCTCACTAGCCTGGTAAAGGCTGTAGAAATATTATTTGAAGCTGAGAGTAGAATTTAGGATATCTCGAGATCGTTTGCAAATTGAACGAGTTCATCTTCGGAAAACTCAAATTCTGGACCTTCATCCATTACTGCAACTATCTGGATAAGTCGATCTAGCTCTGGTGAAATCTCACGATGTCGATCAATGCTTAGCATATACGCCCATTGTGAAATCCTCGAAACGTCAAAACCATTTCTGATTTCTTGTTTTAACTCTCTGGCAAATTTTTCTTTGGAATATCTCATCGTCTTAACTCAGTACCAGTAGGTGGGAAATGATTCGAATTGACAGGCAAGCCATTTTCGGATTTTGGGTGGACTCTATTAACATTGCCTGATTGATCATAGCTTTCATACCAAGTTCTAACTCTTCCTGTGCTTGGGTCGTATTCTGTTACCAAAGATGAACCTCTAGTTGGCCCAGGGTTCCTTGCAGGAGTTTCCGGGCCATAGTAGCGAACACGTCCATCGGGAAGCTCTCGAACTCGAGTGGCAGTTTCCTGTGCACGTTCAAGAGTTCGATAGTTTCTATTTAACGCATCAGCTGCATTAGAGTTGCTCGATGGAATCTGACGTCCATCAGCAAGGGATTGCTTACCTCGCCTCAAGTCATTTACCAAATTATCTGGTGAGCTACTAGTCGGGGTATTCGGTGCATCAGGAGCGGCTGGATTGCTTCCCCCACCTCTGGGGTTACTTGGGCTACCCGAAGTACGAACGTAGGTTTCAGTTTTAGCGGCATCTCGGAGTAATTGGTCGGCATCGCTTAGAGATGGTCCTCCCGCCGGTGCTGCTCTCAACCCATCTGCAGCCTGGTTCACGGCTCTCATATTGGCGATGGAGTCCCCGATATTACTTGCCCCTCTTCGCAATGCTCCCGGCGTTGGCACGAACGGCAGTAACGCTAGCAGGTTCCATACGTCCCACCATTCTTGCTTGCCATCAGTCAGTCCCTGGATTGCTTGAGTCGTGTCGAATGCTTCGATGATGGCCGCCGCAAATACTACCGGTCCGACCTTGGCTGCAACGGCAGCGTTAGCTTTCAACCCAATCAGCAAGAACGTGCTCATGCCCGCGACTAAACCCATCGAGTACATGAAAGTGTCTTCGGGCACCACCTCTTCCTTCCCGGGGAAACTGCTCTGTATCGCGGGATAAAGACCTCCCGTAGCTCCGTTGGCGAAACCTGCAAACCAGTCCCCAGCAAGTCCTACGATGTCCTCAAAGCTCCGAGCCTCACCGCGCAGAAATTTGGAGCCGACGTAAGCAGCGCTGAGACCGACACTCTGCAAGATTCCGATTATGGCAACAGAAGCAGCAACCTGTCCGATTGAGAAGTAACCAGTTGGGTCGGTGTTGTTGATAGGGTTAGCGTGGGCGTACTGGTAGTCGTGCTGGCTGAAGGGATCGCTGAGGAAGCCATCGAACGGGTCTTTGCTAATGAAACGTCCCAACTCTGGGTCGTAGTACCGGGCTCGGAGGTAGTCCAGTCCGGTTTCGCCGTCGCGGCGCTCCCCGGCAAATTGGTTCGGGTTGTCCGAGGTGCCTTCGTGCGCGAGCAAGACTCCGTAAGCGTCGTAGGTGTAGCGGTCCGTTACCCCGCCCAGCTCGTCGGTCAACAGTCGGGTAGAACCCAAACCATCGGCGTGATAGTAGACTTCGCTGCCGTCGGCGAGGACGCTGCGGATGCGTTCGAGTCCGTAAGTGTAGTCGGCAAGGATTTCGCCGCTGTCGCTGTATTCCAGCAGCACTTGCGACAATCCGCCCGCGTTGAGGAAGTTGGTGCGCTGACCATTGATGACACTCGCGACGCGCGTGCCGCCGGCATCGTAGACGTACTCGATGATGTCGGCACCGTTGGTGACCCCAACCAGGCGGTTCTCGCCCATGTTGACCCAATCGTAGGTGACGGTCTCGGTGCCGTCGCTGCGCTGGGTCATCGAGCCGTTGGCGTCGTACTGGAAGCTAGTGGATTGCCCGTCCTGCGTCACTTGAGTCAGGCGATTGTTGGCATCGTATTGATACTCCGTTAGCCCGGTCAGGGAGTCGGTGCGAGTTAGGCGGTTACCCACGAGGTCGTAGGTGTAGTCGGTGACGCGATCGCCTGAAATTGCGTCGGTAATGTTCTCCTGCGTCAAGCGATAGAGCCCGTCGTAAGCATAATTGACGATGCGTCCGGAGGCTTCTTCGACGCGAATGCGGTTGCCGACTTTGTCCAGCGTGTAGCTGTAGCTCGACAGGATATCGCCGTTGCCGTTGGTGGTTGCGAGGGTGGTGAGGCGATCGCGCACATCGTAGGCTCTCGTCTCCACCGTCCCGTTACCCAACGTGGTGCGCGTCAGGTTCCCGACCGGATCGTAGTCGTAGTCCGCAAGCAGCTCCCCGGCTTGGATAACCGTATCCAGTCGGTTCAGGCGATCGTAGATTTACTCGGTTCGGCTCGCGCTTGTTGCGATCGCCGTCAAATTATCAACCAGATCGTATTCGTAAGCGACGAACTGTTCGTTTTGATAGTCGATTCTTGCCAGGCAGTCCTACTTGTCATAGTCGTAACTGGTATTGCCACGCCCATCGGCGTTAGGGAGAGTCGATGGGGGCAACAAGAGGGTCGGTTTCGCTCAGCACTTTCTTAACAGCATCTACAATAATTTCGGGCTGGTCTACCCATACAAAATGACTACTGCTGCTAGCCTCAACTTGAAAAAACTTGGCTGACAAGGTACACAATTTTATATGCATGTTTTCCCGTAAGCGATTGGCACTTTTCAGTGGAATAACAAGAGTCCAAATAGAAGGCTTAAAGAATGAGCTTGCTTTTATGCTCACAATCGGAGTTTCACTAAAATACGCTGCCGCTCGGGCCTGACGTGCGCTTCTATCTAGATTCATCATCTCTCTGGTCATTGTAATCCAGTGCTTAGGGCGACAAAAAGAGCGCTTCACTGAATCAAGAGAATCTTTGGAAACATGACGTAATTCGGGCTTCAACAACTCAAATATGTTGAGGATCCTAAGAAGTCTAACTATACCAAGAAAAGAGCCTAAGGTAGACATTAAAAAGCCCAGAGTAAATATAATTCTCAGCACTTTTAAGGAGGCAGTCATTTCAAGCATCTCTGTTTCATACAGTGCGTCTGTAAGCACAATCCCCGCAACCTTTTCAGGAAAGCGATGAGCATACAGCCGAACGTTATAGCTACCAAATGAATTGCCAACAAGTATATAGGGCGGCTCGACTGCTGCTTTGCTTAGGAGAACATTTAATTCCTTGACAATTTGGTCGCTACTTCGAGGAGATGGGGCACGATCGCTCCATCCATAACCAGCACGATCGTAAATGCATACCCGTGCCAATTTTGACAATTCCTGAATAAGGAAGTAACCCTCTACTCCTCCCAGGCTATGATCTAGAACAATCGTTGGGCTAGCTTCTCCTACTGTATAGATGTGGAGCCGATGCGAGCCTACACTAATTAGTTTGCCGGGAGGAGGCGAACGATCTTCTAACCAGCTAGCAATTGATTGATAGATTGTCGTAGCTGTTAACAAGAGAACCTGAATCCAGATAGGCACTATTACTATTTTTCCTTATTCTACATTATGAAGGAATTTTACTATAGAGAAGCCAAATGCCCATAAGTGGAGCCGCAGCAGGTTGAAGAGAACTTGCCAAATCGGTGCCCACCTTCGTCTCCAACGACCTGCAAGGATTCGCGGTGACTCAAGAGCAAGAATCATAAACCTTCACCTCCATACAAGCCAGTCTTTGAAACAACTCTTCAATTGAGCCAATAACCGAAGTGAGCCGGTGGCAACCTCACGTCTCAGTTCACATGCACAGAAGCATGTTGGGCGATCGCATCATCCATTTTTTCGGAAACGTTCATTCGTTGGGTCCAAGCTGCTTGCAGCTTCAGAATCGAGCGATCGAGATTGCTGGGAGCGTTTGGGATAAGGCTTTGATGGTGCGGGCAAGGCGTCGGTTATGTGCGCAGTGCTGTCAAAGACATGCCAGCTTTGGAGCTTGCTGCCGGAGGAGCTGGACTACTACTAGAGCAAGCGGGGCGAAAGCAGGGGCCCACGAAGGGAGCAGTTGATGGGGGAGTTAATGAAGCGTTGGAGAAGGTCAGCGAGGTGAGTCAGGGCGAAATTGACCGGACTAGAGAGCAGGAACTCGCAGCCGTGGATCTTGGTGAAACCTGTATAGCAAGTGTGTTCCAAAGAACGTTCTCAAGCTACGTCACCAGGCCTATCAGCATAAGATCGAACTCGATCGGGTAGTGGATTCGAGCTCTCGAACAACTGCGCCTGCCCCCCTTAGTAGCCCAGCTGCGATCGCTGACAGTGTCCGAGCGAAAGCCCGGAGGGTATTGTAGATCTGGCTCGAGGTCGGAACACTTTCGGCTCGGAGCGGGCCACAAATTCAAGGTTAATGATTCGTATCAAAAAGAAGCCTACATTTACAACATAGTTAGATTTATTTGCGGGTTTTGTCTTGCTGACGACCTGGGAATTTGTTATCGTCTGCCCAGTGGAGTCGACAGGCGCGCATCAACATAGCTCGTGAAGTCGAACTTTCAGTAATTACTCATCTCCGCCCGCTGCCTCGACCTTTGGTTCGTCGCGCTTTGGCGCGGTGTCATCGCATGCGGTGCGATCGCAATTGTCAGCAAAACATCGGCTCTTCAATGCCGTTTTGCGAGTTTCTTCAAGCGAGTTGATATGGACGGTTTTGATATTTCAAACTCTGAAGGTGCAATCGGTACGCCCGAACTCGGCGGTGCCGAACTGTTTGGAGGGTCCGAGCTGGATATGGCTCTGCTCTCGGGCAGTGAAGGGCTGCAGCTGCTGAACAGCGCACTCGAAGCACTTTCACCTAAAGGTAGGAATGGCCCGTCTACTACACTATCTCTCAGTGAAGCCGAGCGCGAACTCGTTGAGGAGAATGAGAAGTTTGCAGATCGCGATCGCCGCTTCGATATCGGTCGTCACGGACGCGGGCGCACTCCATCCTACGGCAACCCAAGAGCATCTCAGCCGATCGCCCCATCCGCCGGTAGAGCCGACAGCCTCATGCAGCAGGCGAAATCTGCAGGTGCCTCTGCAGCGGGCAACGACACCCTCGTCGAGCGGGGGTTCAACGGTCGGTGGAGCGGACTCAATAGTGACGCGAACGGCAGCAGCGCCGACGACGACCCGATAATCGGAACGGACGGTCGCGATCGCTTCCGCCTGGGTGGCGGCAACGACACCGTGCGCGCAGGGGGAGGTCGCGATGTTATTCGCGGCGGCGGCGGTGACGACTTCCTTGATGGCGAGGAGGGGAACGATCGCATCTATGGCGGTAAAGGCAACGACACCCTACTGGGAGGCCCGGGCAACGACCGCATCTTTGGCGGTAGGGGCAGCGATACCGCGTACGCAGGGGCAGGTCGCGATGAGGTTCGCGGCGGCCGCGGTGACGACCTCCTCGCCGGCGAGGAGGGGAACGATCGCCTCTATGGCGGTAAAGGCAACGACACTCTGCTAGGGGGACCGGGCAACGACCGTCTCTTTGGCGGTAAAGGCAACGATATTCTCGATGGCGGAGCGGGTCGAGACCGACTGCGTGGCGGCCGTGGAGAGGATGTGTTTGTCCTGAGTCAGCCTGAGGGCAACACGCGAGACTCGATTCAGGACTTCACCGATGGCGAAGACCTGATAAGACTTCCCCAAGGACTCGCGTTTGCTGACTTGGTTATTGGCGAGCGCCAATCTGGGGCTGCAGAAGTGCGCGCCCAAGGAAACGTACTCGCCATCTTTGGCGGTGGGGTCACTCCCGACCTGCTCGACGAGAGCGACTTCGTCGAAGCATTTGTCAGTCAGGAGCTGACGTTAGTGCTTGGGAACGACACCGGAATCGATGGCGATGGCATTACGACTGAGGTGTCGTTCTTCGGCACCGTGAACGTTGCCCAAGAGCTCGTCACCGTAACAGCTAGCTTCCAGCCAGTAGGCGGCGGATTCGAGATCGCCGACCAACTGACACCGGGTGGACGCTTCGAACTCGACGCCGATGACATCGACCTCATCTACGGCAGCCGGTTACCATATGGCTCGCACGTGCTCTACGTCGAGGCAACCTATGCCTCCGGAGAGAACTCTCGGATCGGATTGCCGTTCGAGTTGCTCCCGACGACCACGGCTCCCGTCATCGGGCTGGCGACCCCTTTTGATGGCGGCAGCCACAATTCTCCCGTCCACCTCACTGGCTCGGTGTCGGAGGTAGCAAGCGACCTCGTTGAAGTCAGCTACCAGCTTGGCAACAGCGCTATCACCCCATTGCCCGTCGATACAGAGGGTCGGTTCGATCTCCTGCTAGATTCCCTGTCGCCGGGAGATTACGACCTGACCGTTACGGCGCTGAACTCCCTGGGCAATACGGCTACCCAAACCGTCAACTTCACTGTCTCGCCCCCTGGAACGGGCTTCTCCGTCGAACCGAGTGGCAGCACGGGGTGGGCAGCGGCAACGGAAGACCAGGTCTTACTCGCCGAAGGCGATAGCTGGCTCGTGCAGGTCGCGATGGACCTCCCGCCCGATGCCGAGGCGATTGGTGAGGGGTCGCGCACGATCGGTTTCGACCTCGACGCTCGCTTCGACACCAGCGGCAGCAATCCGTTGGGCGATCGCCTCTCGGTGTTCGCGAACGGTCCGGATGCTGGCGACCTCGGCCGGCCGCTGTTTGCGATCGGCGAAGCTGGAGCCGAGTATCAGCCGGGCGTCGCAAGCTTCAATGGCACCCGCGTCGAATTCGACGCGACCGCACTGACCCCCGATGAGAATGGGGAACTCGGGCAGCTGGTCTTCGCCCTTTACAACCTCGATCGCGATGAGGGCACGCAGGTCGAGATTGCCAATCTCACTACGGAGGTCGATCCCGAGGGCAGCCCGAGCCCCGTCTTCCCGATGGCAGAGGCGATCGCTCCCGGAACTGCCGACCGCAGCGACCTCGCTGCAAACAGCACGCTCGAATCTACCCTCAGCTACGTTCGCATCGCTCCCTCAGCCGATGGCAATGAATCGCGGCTGCACGCGGAACTCGTCGTTCGCAACACGGGCACGACGGCGCTGGCGCGGCAGCTTGCGGTCGGGTTCGACAACTTGCCGGACGGGGTCGCGTTGGTCGAGCCGTATGCGGACGGCAACGGCACGCCCCTGCTCGACCTCGGACTTGCCGTCCCGGCGGGCGGACTGGGCGCGGGCGAACGAACGAAGCCCGTTGCCATTACCTTGTCTGCGCCAAGCGACTTCGACTGGGGTCAGTTAAAGTCTTTGCAGTTGATGGGCTTTTCCAGCGGGACAAACGTCGCGCCCGTGTGGGCGAACGCGCTGCCCGTGCTGACGGTGCGACCGGGTGAATCCCTGCAAATCGACTTCGCGCCTGCGTCGGGAGCCGACGTCGCTACCCACGCCACCGATGCCAACGGCGATCGCGTCACTTACTCGATTGCACCGCCTGCCGACGGCACGCTGCTTCCGGGTATGGAGCTTGCGGGCAACCGACTCACTCTCGCTCCCGCTCCCGGTGAAGAGGGCACGTATGCATTCGGGTTGATTGCCTCGGACGGGGTGCTATCCGCGCGGCAAGCGGTGGAGCTGGTGGTGGAAACACCCGCGCCGAGCGCGCCGACGCAGATTTCCGGACGGGTTCTCGACACGAACGAGATGCCCCTGGCGGGAGTGCCGATTACCCTCGCGCGTGTCACCACGTATACCGATGCGGCGGGTAACTTTACGCTCGAGCTGCCCGAGGCATTAGTGCCGACGGCCGCTTTCGATATTTCTGTTCCGACCGGTGATATCTACTTCGACCCGCGGGGAACGGGCGAGGAGGTCATCGAGCTCCATCGCGCCCAATTCGACCCGGCGACGGGTACGAGTCGCCTCAATCCCCGCCGGCACGAGAACCTCGTCTCCGGCTTCCTCGACGGGAGTACGGTGTACGGCTCGGACGGCGAGCGGGCGGCGGCTTTACGGAAGCTCGACGGGACGGGCAAGCTGAAAACGAGTCCCGGCAACTTGCTGCCCTTCAACACCGAGGCTTACTTCCCGGGCGGACCGCTGGAGAACGGCGGGGGCGGTACCGCGGATCGTGCGAACGAGCTCTTCGTGGCGGGAGACGTGCGCGCGAGCGAAAACCCCGGTCTGGCGGCACTGCACACTCTGCTCGTCCGCGAGCACAATCGCCTGGCCGAGCAGATTGCCCTTGACGACCAGACCCTGACCGGCGAGGAGATTTACCAGCAAGCGCGCCGGCAGGTGGTCGCGACGATTCAGCACATCACGTATAACGAGTATCTACCGCTGGTGCTCGGCGGGAATGGATTGCCTGCTTACGCCGGTCACGACCCTGATGTCAATCCGATGGCGAGCACGCTGTTCTCGACGACCGCCTTCCGCATCGGTCACAGTCAGTCGCCGAATCAAATCTGGCGCAACGACGCCGGTGGTAACGAGATTGCTGAGGGTCACTTGTCCATCGGAGCGGCGTTTTTCAATACGGCACCGATTGCGGATCTCGGCATCGACGCGATTCTGCGCGGGTTGAGCGTGCAGCCGGCCGAGCGCGTCGATACTCAGGCGATCGACGAGCTGCGCAATGCCCTGTTCGGACCGCCGGGGTCGGGCGGTTTGGACCTGATTGCCATGGGCATCCAGCGCGGTCGCGACCTGGGTCTGCCGAGCTACGTGCAGGCACGGGTCGATTACGGACTCGACAGCAGCCCGATCGCTAGTTTCGACGAGCTCCCCGTCAGCAGCGCGGTACGGGCGCAGCTGGCTGCTGCTTACGACGACGTGGCAGAGATCGATGCGTGGGTTGGCGGACTGGCAGAAACGTCGACGAGCGGTTTGGTCGGACCGCTGTTTTCGGAAATTATCGGCGACCAGTTCGCGCGCTTGCGGGCGGGGGACCTGCACTGGTACGAGAACGCCCAACTCGATGCGACGACTCTCGCCGCCGTACAAAGCACGACGCTGGCCGATCTGATCGCGCGCAATACGCTCGTGAATGCGAGCGAAATCGATGGCAATGTTTTCACGAGCACCGACACCGTCACCTCAGGAGCGCAACCGGGAAGTGCGACGCAGGGGGCAACATCGACACCGAGCCCTGCGAGTTTCGACGGTACGGGTAATAATGCCGGGGGTGCCAGCGGCGAGTGGTTGCGCGTCGATGACATCACCCTCAGCTACGGCGACGGCATCAGCGAGCCGGCTGGAGGCGATCGCCCCAGCGCGCGAGCAGTCAGCAACGGGATCTTCGAGCAACTAGAAACCTCCAGCGACCCGCTTGCGAGCGCGCTGAGCATCTATTGGGGTCAGCTGATCGCCCACGATATCAGCCATACGCCCACGGGCATCACGGAAACTCTCGAAATCCACGGCGAGGAATATGTCGACCCACTCAACCCATCCGCGAGCTATCCGTTTGTAGCGGAGAAGCTCCCGCTCCTGCTCGAACATCCAGTCTACAAGGGCGTCAACAACGAGGTTGCCGGCGATCGCCCGATTTATCTGCCAGTCCTGGATACAGACATGGGCTACAGCGACCCGACCGGCCGGGGAGACACGCTGGTCGCCCCCAATAACCCGGCAAACGCGGATTTGGCGGAGGCAGCTGTCCTCATCGAACACGAGACGATGCTCGATGAAAACGGATTGCTCGTAGACCCCGTCGGAATGGTGAGCATCACCGAGGTTCCTACCGAGCGTACCCCAGCCTCCCTCCCGCCAACATTATCGCCAGACACCATTGTTACGATTCAGCCGGCCGGGGCAACCTTCACTACACCAGCCCAACTCACACTGCCGAATCGAGCAGGGTACGCACCGGGACTCGAGATGGATTTATGGAGTATCGACCCGACGACTGGCGATTTTGCGATCGTCGGCAAGGCTCAGGTCGCGTCGGATGGCAGTCGGATTGAGACAATTCAGGGTGGTATTAACAACAGCAGCTGGCACTTCGTTGCACCGCCACCTCCACCACTAAACCCACCACCGGCCGATCCGGACTGTGACGAATGCGAATCAACACAACCTCTAACATCTGAGGTTGCGCTATATTCGGGTGCCGTTAAGGAGATGCATGCGTTGCCGACTTATCAGTCGCTGGGTGAAACTCGAGGTGTAACGCTGCACTACGACTCACTTCGTGCCGATCCACGACATATCATCCAGTTTGGGTACGACGATGAGAATATTGAAATCGCATCTTGGATTCGCGACTTCGCTAATCTCCGACTGGCTGCAGAATTGAGCTTCAGAAACGGTCAATTTGAAACAAGTGTTCCAGGTGCCGAAAGCGAAACCTATAACCTTAATGGTACCGAACATTTTTGGACTATCCCAAACATAAGAACTCGAGATGTCGAAGCAGCACTTCAAGCCGATTTAGGAATGTTGCCGAGCGGCATCTATGATTATACGCTGACCAGTGGATTTCGTTTCCTAGGTAACAGTAGTCTAATAGGTTCGTCCTCGACCGTGGACGGGATATTGCTTCACGTGAACGGGATTAATAGTCCATTTGGAGCGGGATGGGGGATAGACGGTTGGCAAGAAGTGATTCCTAATTCAAATGGATCGCTGCTTCTCGTTGAAGGTGATGGTAGTGAGCTATTCTTCGAAGCACCCCTAGATCCGGAAGTAACTGAATACGTATCGCCACCAGGAGACTTCTCAACATTTGTAAAAGAAAATGGATCTTTCAAGCGCACGCTTAAAGATGGCTCAGTTTACGAATTTATCAACCATGGCGGACGTCATCTACTACAAAAGATGCGAGATCGCAACAATAATGTAACTCGTTACGAATACGAAGCCGGTAGTAACAACCTTTTGAAGATTGTCGATCCCGTTGGTCTCGAAACAAAGTTCTCTTATGATGGTGCGACTGGTCGCGTTCAAGAAATCGAGGATCCAGCTGGACGAAAGACACAGCTCAGATACGATACTGGCGGCAATCTGATTGAAGTTGTCAATCCAGATCTGACGAGCCGGCAGTGGGATTACGACCAAAAGCATCACATCATCTCAGAAACTGATGAGCGCGGAGAGTACGAGGAAACATACTACGATTTTGCCGGCCGAGCAGTGGGGGGTAAGCGCAAGGATGGTGCAATACTTCAAGTTCAGCCCGTGCAAGTGCAGGGACTGTACGAACCGGAAGCGACAACCAGTATTGCTAATAGCCCAAGTACTTTCGATCTAAATGAAAAGCTAATCGCGCGTTATGTCGATGAGAATGGCAACTTAACGATCGAACAGTTGGATATATTCGGACAAACGATCTCGCGGAGAGATGGCGAAGGTGTCCTACCAAGTAGCAAGCGCGATAGCAATAACCTGGTTATTGAACGACGCGATGCCGAAGGAATGTTGACAACATATACCTATGACGGTCAAGGGAACGTTATTAGCACTCAGCAAACATTGAGTACAGAAGAAGGAATTGATGGAGATATTTTCCGCGATCGGGTTTTTTCAATTCACGGGCAATATCCGAAAAGGGTTCTAGTTGATAACATTGACGGCGTTGAGGGAAATGAGATTATTGCCTTGTTTGGTGGTTTGTCTACAAGTAAAGGAATAACGATTCTGAGATCTGGCGAACAAGGAGACTTTACAAATAGATCAACTTACTTGTTTCCTTCTGATATTTTTCCAGATGACATTCTAAACAGGTACTGGGAAGCCAGTGACGTGGTGTTGGAAGACCTCAATGCCGATGGTAAAAAAGATTTTGTCATCACTGCAAATTCTGGTATAAGTCAATATGCACATATTGCGAACCAAAGTGCTGTCATTGCATATCTCAGCAATGGAAGCAATGGTACCTACGGTTCCGAGCCAGTGACATTAACTGTTGACCTAGGAGTAGATATCAATGCCTTTTTTATCAGAGACATGGACAATGACGGCGACTTTGATATTGTTGTCAGCGACTCTGACGACTCAGCAAGCAATCAATTTGCTTTTCGGGTTCTAGTTAATGATGGAACCAACCGCAGCCCCAACTACGGCACCATATTGAGTTTCCTTGAGGGCATTAGCTCCGAACGCCTATCTGTAGGAGACCTAAATGGCGACGAATTTCCAGATTTCGTATGGCTATCAGAAGATGGAAAGCTAAACTTGGGGGTCAACGATCGCCAAGGAGATTTTACCCACATAGTCCCATTCAGTGATGATGGATCCCTCTGGGATATTGCCCTTGCTGATATCAATGCAGATGGCAATGATGATGTTATAACTTTTAAGCGAGATACCAACAATAAGTTCAACCTTTCAGTATTCTTTGCCCGCATAGATCCCAATGACAGTTCCTTAGTTACCTTCGTTGAGAAAGCCAACCTGTTGCAGTCACTGGGTGGCACTCCTTATCTAGCATTAGCCGACATTGATAACAACAGTTCGATTGATGTTGTTGTAGAGGCAGAGCAGGAAGTCTCGGTGTTACTCAGTTCTATTAACAGCCAGGGAGAGGTATCTTTCGAACAATTTACTGACGATATTTCTGGGCAGACCTCATCTATGCCCGAACACCTAATAGGAGATCTAAACGGTGATGGGTTCGCTGAAATCGTCGCGATCGGAACGTATCAAGATGAAACTAATATCGTTGTGCTGTCTTTAGATTCGGAAAATGGCTTGCTTAACAGACAATACGGCTTTCTCGCCGAGGGTAATTTTTCTTTAAAATTACAAGAAACACTGATAGACCTAGCAGATGTCTATGGCGATAGCAAGCTAGAGTTGGTATCGTCCAGCAATGCTTTCAACTCACCTGCAAACGTGTTGATTTGGGAAGTTGATGATGAAGGACAGCTCCCACAACCAGTTTTTGAGTATTCCATTACCCAAGACCAAGGCTACAATATGGATGGACCTTTTGCCCATGGAGACTTTGACTCCGACGGTGTTTTAGATATAGTGACGACAGTACTACCAATGTTTCCTGACCGGTATGGGCTACGCGTCCTTATTGGAAAAGGAGATGGAACCTTTTCAAATGTTTCTAGCCGTATCGGACCTGAAGTTGAACTCAACTCACTTGATGTTGGATATGTTAACAATGATTCAATTCCTGATGTGATTGCTACCGAAAAGTTTAGTAATCGCGTCATAGTCTATTACGGCAATGGCTTTGGCGGCTTTACAGTCAAATATGAAGATACAGGTGAAGTAGAGGGTATCTCGGTATCTAGCCCACCAAGAGCTGTCGTTGTAGATGACTTCAATGGTGACGAATACTCTGACTTTGCCATTGCTACTTACGATCCATATAGCGGTAGAGGAGAAGGAGGAATTGTAGTTCGTTTCGGTCAAGCTAACGGCGAATTTTCAACCCAAGGCGGAATCGATATTAAATTTAGCCCTTCTTATCATATCGACAATGAAATTTTCATTACTACGCTTGACTTTTCTTTTTATGTAGATATTGCAAGTGGAGACATCAATGACGATCAAAAGCAAGATCTTGTTTTTCTCTTAGGTGTCGACTCAACAGCCACAATAATAGTGCTTTTGGGTACCGATGATGGAGAATTTGCACAAGGCTATGGATTCGCATCACTTCAAGGACTTCCTAAGAAGATCGTTCTTGAGAATCTAAACCCAAACAATAACTATCTAGACATTGTGACTCCTTATGGAGTTATTCCAGGTAGTAATTACACTCCTAGCGAAGAACATTTTTTGCTGGAAGCTCCTCTCCTTTTCAACGGACAAGAGGGCAGCGAATTATTGTATCCAAGTTCCGGATGGGTTAGCACGAGATTTGCCGACATAGCTGTTGAAGACATCAATCGCGACGGTTACTACGATCTTCTACATGTTCAAAATAATACAAACACACTTTCTGTGCTGTTTGGGAATGGTACCGCCAACTATCAAAATGCACCGATCGCACAATATCGAGTCAAATATGATGAATATATTTTTAGCGGCGATCTAAATCGCGACAATGCTGATGATGTTGTTTTGTTGTCCTATGGTGGTCGTTCCATTGCTTTGTCTGTTCAACTAAATTATGCCAATCAACCCAATATTGAACGAAAGTATGAATACGATCCCAACCATAACCAGCGCGTTCGTGTCGAGGACGAACTACAACGGATAACCTACCATCTCTACGATGATTACCAAATTACTGACGACCAAGGAAATAGTATCGATATTGATAATCCTGGGAATGTCACTCGTGTTGTCCAGGTCCGGGGTCAAGAAGACGAAGATTATCGTGCGGTTTACGGGAAAAGCACACTTGAGTTTACGACACCAGCACCTGATGACCCACGCGATGTTGTCACGGAATACGTATACAACCAGCACGGATTGCCGATCGGCGTAATCGACTCGCTCGGTCGAGTAACTAAATATTCTTACAACTCTCTTGGTCGACTTGAATCCATCACGTTTGCCTCCGGTACTGTTGATGAATCAACACAACGCTTTGAGTACGATTTGGCAGGAAATCAAACAGCGATAATTGATGACAACAATAGCCGCACTGAGTATGTTTATGATGACATGAACCGGCTGATAAGAATTACTGAAGCAGTCGGTACTGCAATCGAGGCATCACAGTATTTCGAATATGACAATGCTGGCAATCAAACAGTAGTTCTTGATGAGAATAACAACCGCACAGAACGTATTTATGATAATTTAGGTCGCCTAGAGCAGACATTCTTGCCAGAACCAGATCGCGAAGGTCCGCTTTCCGCACCTTCGATGAAGCAGATTTATGACGAAAGAGGGAATCTGGTATCCTCAGTTGACCCGCTTGGTCGCACTACGAAATACGCTTATGACAACCGTAGCCGTTTGACAGGAACAGTTTTTCCGGACAGTAGCATCAATAAGGCTGAGTACGATTTTAATAACAACATCACTGCCCGTATCGATGCCAATGGAAACCGTACGCGATACATTTATGATGATAGAAGTCGCCTCAAGCAACAGATTCAAGAGGTTTCTGATGGACAGGATATTATCACTAAGTTTGAGTATGACGAGGTCAATCAGCTAGTAGCCATCGTCGATGCTAACAACAGCCGTACCCTATACGAGTACGACGGTCTAGGACGGCAGGTAAGCGTCACGGTGGGCGAGGGCACCCCCGACGCAATTACAACCTTCACAGAATATGACAACGTCGGCAACGTCATCGCCGAAATCGACGGGGCGGGTAAGCGTACCGAGTACGTCTATGACAATCGCGATCGCCTCATCCAAACTTGGAATCCCCTTAGCTTGCAGCGGCGGGAGGACGGCGGTTTCGCTCCGGATTACGAGTTTACTCAGGCAGAGCTGACGGCGTTGGGAGTTACCGTCACCGAGTACGATGCCGTCGGAAATGTCACGGCAATTTTCGACCCCGTGGGGAACGAGACAAGATTCGTTTATGACGATCGCGATCGCCTCACCAGTATCGCCGATCCGCTCGGTCAAGTCACTCGCTACGAGTATGACGACGCAGGGAATCTGATTGCGGTTGTCGAGCCGCGATCGGTTCTCGATCCGAACACGCAAGAGGAGTCGATCGCCACCACCTTCATCTACGACGGTCTCAACCGTCAGATTGGTTTGCAGAATGCTCTGGGTCATATAACTACTGCCGAGTACGACGATGCAGGGAACCTGACAAAATTCACCGATGAGGAAGGACGAATCGCTCGTTACGAATACGATCGCCGCAATCTTCTGACAAAAGCGATCGATGAGGGGGGCGGCACTAGTAAAAATGACTCCGTTACGCGGTATACCTACGACGGCAATGGCAACCTCACGACTACCACTCGTGAAACGAACGCTGGAGACCTGACCACAAGCTATAGCTACGACAAGCTTAACCGTCGCACGAGGGTGACAGATGCTGAGGGTCATACCACCACCTTCGGCTACGACTCGGTCGGCAATCTCACCCGCGTTACCGATCCCAGCGACCCCGATGACCCGAGCGACATCTCCAATGAGACGGAATTCACCTACGACGCGATTAACCGTCTCAGAACGGAGACCAACGCACTGGGTAAAACTCGAACCCATGACTACGACCTGGCCGGTAACCTCATTCGCAGCGAGGACCGCAACGGTCGCGTCCGCGAATTCAGCTACGATGTGCTGGATCGCCTGACCGAGGAACGCTGGCTGGCTGCCAACAGCGAGGTCATCCGCACGCTGGGCTATGACTACAACGAGGCAGACGAGCTCCTGCAGCTCTTTGACGATGAGGGCGATGCCAGTACGGAGCCAACTCACATCTTCAGCTACGACCAGGCCGGTCGCCCAACGTCAACTATCAACAATTTCGTACCGGGACTGGCCTCAAATGTCGAGCTGCAATACGCGTACCAGTCGAATAGCAACAACCTTGGTTCGGTAACGGACTTTATTGATGGGGTCGAGCATGGCGTTGAGAGTTTCCTATACGACGATCTCAACCGCGTCACGGAGATTGCGCAGAGCGGCACTGGCGTCGCTGCAAAGCGCGTAGAGCTAGATTATGACAAGACCTCGAAATTGGCAGAAATTCGTCGCTATAACAGTCTGAGTGGTGGAACGTCTGTTGCCACGAGTACCTACACCTACGACGCGATCGGACGCCTGGACGGACTCAGCCACGATACGGCGCCGTTGTCAGACCCGCTGACCTACAGCTACACCTACGATCGCGCCCACCGCCTAACGCAAAGCGATTCCCCCGACGGCACGGCGCGCTACAGCTACGATCGGCGCGACCAACTCCTGAGCGCCGCGTACGTGGGTGACCTCGCCACCTACTTGGGCACCGAGACGTATAGTTATGACGACAACGGCAACCGGACCAGCGACGGCAGCGTCACCGAGGCGAACAACCGCCTCAGCGAGAACGACGGATACACCTACAGCTATGACGATGAGGGCAACCTCATCGAGCAAGTCGATAAAGCGAGCGGCGAAGTCACCACCTACACCTGGGACCACCGCAACCGCCTCACCGAGGTTGAGGTCCGCAACAGCAACGGCGACCTCATCCGTGATGTGGAGTACCGCTACGACGTTCTAGATCGGCGAGTGGCAAAGGTCATCGACCTGGACGGTGACGGACCTGCGGCGGCGACGGCGGAGCACTTCGTCTATGACGGGGAGCACATTGCCCTGGTCTTTGACGAGAGCGGCACCCTGGTGCAGCGTTACCTGCACGGACCTCTCATCGACCAAGTGTTGGCAGAAGAGACAGCAGACGGCGTGCGCTGGACGCTGACGGACCATCTGGGCTCAATCGCCTACATTCTCAACGAGAACGGAGAGATTCTCAACCACCTCATCTATGACAGCTTCGGCAACGTCATCCACGAGACAGACCCAAGTGTGGACTTCCGCTTCGGCTTTACGGGACGGGAGCGAGACGAGGAGACGGGGTTGCACTACTACCGTGCCCGCTACTACGACCCGCGGACCGGGCGTTTCCTGAGCGAAGACCCGCTGGGCTTTGGAGCGGGCGACGTCAACCTCTATCGCTACGTTGGCAACTCTCCTCTCAACTTCACCGATCCTTCCGGCACCATTATTCAGCAAATTCGAGATCTCTGGATTGCCTTCATCACCAGCGATGCTGGATACAACTTCCTCGACCGAGCCGACGAATTCGCTGCCGGAAGTGCCGATGCTTTCACAGGTGGGCTGACAACTTACGTGCGTGACTGGCTCTACGGCGAGCTAGCGAGCAACAACCACCAAGGGGGGTTCTTCGCCTCCGGTCAGGTATTCGGGACAATCGTGTCATTTGTGACGGGCGCGATTGCAGCCGCCGGTCGAGTCGGGCAGCTTCTTCGAGCGCTGGATTGGGTGGGGGACTTTGGAGGGCAACTGAGCGACCTCTTCGCCGCGAATGACCTAATTGAGAACTATCAGGAGGGGTGTATAGATGAGTGGGAACTGGCATCTGGTCTTGCCCCCATCATTGCAGCTGCAATAGCAGGGCCTGCCCTGGAAGCAATCAACGCCCGTCGCGGTGCCAACACTGGGCTCGACAGTCAGAAACCATGGCCTTGGGAGCAACCTGGAGCTAATAGGAGACCGCAAAGACCCGACAGGGGAGATGTTGATATGCCATCAGAGCGTGCAGCAAGGAGAGAAGCCTTTAGAGATTTTGGAGTACCAACTTCTGAACCGAACAACTTTGAAAGAATAGAGACGTATGGGCAGAATGGCAATCTACTCGGACCTAATGGTGAACCTTATGAGATCATTGTGACTCAAGATGCTGCCGGAAAACCCGTGAGAATTCAACACCATAATAATGGTCACAATTTTAAAGATAAGGATCCCTTTGAATTTGAACACCCGCACTATCAAGGACGAAATAACCGGCATATTAATTACCCACCATCGAATCTAGGAAACTAAGTCATGCAGTGTTTTTTTTGTGATCAATATAGCAATTCTGAAGTCATCGATCTAGACTGCCTTTCTTTCTTACGGCCCATGAGATTTAGCTTTCTATGGGTCCAAGCTTCAGGGCTCTCTTTCACGCAGATTGAGCTAGGGATGATCCTTAGATCCATTACTCCATTTCATTGCATAGCATGGCTTGTGTCAAGATTTAATAGCAAACGTTCTCAAGCTATGAATGATAAGTTAAGGGCCTTTGGTGGATGGAAAGCCTTATCCAGGAATGTCATTAAGAAAAATACTATCCTTCAAGAAGGATACTCTTTCTACTCCGATATAAGTATCCTTGCCGAAATGAATATTGATGAATCCTATGCATTTATCTCAAGACCTTTGTTTGGAATTGATAGTCTTCTAATAATTGGAGAGAAACTAGGAGATAACTATGACTTTGATGATATATTGCAGCTTTGGCTGAAAGAATATAAAGATAAAATAAGTATATCTGCCAACAAGGAGCATAATTTATGTACGCATATAGAGAAATGTATGTTAAAAGGCCAGATAGGATGTCTACCTGCCATCAATACAGAGAACAAGAAAAGTCTTTTTTTGATAAGTCAGGAAAATCAGAAGCTAGAATACATATATGATAAAATGATTCGACTTGAAAATGCTCAAAAACTTTCAAGTAAACAAGTGCTAGCGTATTTCCATAATGGGGCTGCAGTAAATTTACTATCGTAGAAAAATGACTGGTTTTTATATGTCTCTTTTGAGGAGCACCGATCAAAAAAAATCATCTTTGAAAATGTTTTATGTGAGGTCAGATAAAATAGATTTTGCAATTGAGAAAATACTATCTACTGCAGTGCAGCTGGGGTTGAAATCTCCTGTACTAGTTCATATTGATCCATGCAGATTCGATCAACTAGATCCTAATCTTGTATCTTCTGTTAACGATGAAGTCTATGTATCAAAAAACTCATATTCATTTCCTACTGAGCCTATATACTTCCCCAGCTATGGAGTCGTTTCCTCTTTTCGAGAAGGATCTAATACCGTATATGATATTAAACCTGGGTGGAAATTAAAAAAGATTCGGGATTGTATTTATGAGCTTTTGATCAATGTCAGCCCTCAAGATCTAGCAAGTATTTATTTTCTTTTTCTTAAAAATTTTATCTCAATTAAAGCTTTTTGGGTGACACTTTCAAAAGATTGGGATGATTTTGAAGCTGACGAATACTATGTAAGTAAAGATCTTGCTAATTATCGAGACATAAGATCATTTATTGAGAATAATTTTATCGATGTTGTCAGTAATGGTCATGTGGGAATTGCAACGTATCTATCGCAAGGATCAACCCACTTCAATATTGAGAATCACAAGTATATCCGTGTATTATCTAAGGATTTGAATACTATCAAGGTTTTTTGCCACATCCTCGAAAAAAATTCTATTTCCAATAATAATGATTTTGTTTGTTTTGATAATAATATATACCATTGGCACTACATGGATGCCAGAGGTAAGGAAAGATCGGCATTTAGTGACTTCCTTGTTGATCAAGGTTTTAAAAAACAGTGAGCAATAAGGCAATAAAAAGCGAATTTTGATTGAGTGACATTTTTTTGTGCTAATCTTAGTACATAGCTTAAAACAACAATAGATAGTGCGCCACATTTTTTTTTGAAATTTTACTGATAGGGAGGTGTTGCAAATTGATGGGATGAATTGCTCGAGCTACCATTCTGTGCACACTAGGGAAGCATTCCCAAACAGCTACTACAAACATATTCGCATAAAAACTACACCGATGCTGCAAGCAAATCCACCGATGCAAAAAATGGACACTGAACGGGAAAAGGGTTAAGGCGAGACTGGATTCTATTCCTACGTTTCAGAGCTCATGTTTGTTTCATGTCCCTCCAACCAATGCAACCAGAACATCCGTTGCGGCACCAGAAGTTGACGCTCTTATAGTTGTCAGGGAGCGATCAGGCTTACTGACTGACACAAGCGCCTCAAACCACGCAAGCTCGTGGCGAGATTTAGAGGTTTCAGGAGATGTGTCAGTCGGCCAGGGTTTGTGCTCCCCCAAATGCTGTCGAAAGACTGGTTTGTCAAGTCATGGTTTCGTGGCAAGGTGGCACCTGAATAAAGATTTATTGAGGTTCTCATCACTATGTTCGAGTAAATGCGGCAAATCAACGTGTAACTATTCAGGTGTCGGGGTTGACACCTGCCCTTTCTCATAGGGGTGGCAGCCTAAACTGATTGACAGGGGTGCAAACGGTAGCAGAGGGCACATTTTCGAATGCGGCATTGCCAACATGCGCATATCAAGTCTCAATGCAACCCCAAGACCTGAATGCTTACATCAGCGTGTAGCCATTATTACTGCTAATAACAGCCTTACCCAATCCAATTCCGGCGCACTAGGAAGTCAGGTGAGTATCACTGTGGACGAAGTCACCCCCGACGCAACTACGACCTACTCAGAATTGACAAAGCTGGTAAAGTCATTTCCGAAATTGGCTTGGTGGTCGATCGCACGAGTAAGTTGACGACGACCGCGATCGCCTCATCCAAACTTGGAATCCCCTCAGCTTGCAGCGTCGCGAGGACGGCGGTTTCGCTCCGGATTACGAGTTTACTCAGGCAGGGCTGACGGCGCTGGGAGTTACCGTCACCGAGTACGATGCCGTCGGAAACGTCACGGCAATTATCGACCCCTTGGGGAACGAGACAAGCTTCGTTTATGACGATCGCGATCGCAACACCCAGGAAATCATCACAACCGACGTTAGCGGCACGCTGACCGAGCTGACCCGGACTTACGAGTACGACGCTGTAGGCAACCGCATCGAGGCGACAGACCGGCTGGGTCGCACGCGACAGTTCATCTACGACGGGCTGAATCGCCAGACGGCCGAACTTTGGCTCGATCGCAACGGCGATATCACGCGAACTATCGCCTCGACTTATGACATTGCCAGTCGCCTTACCCGCGTCACCGACCCCGACTCCAGCTATCAATACGAGTACGACGATCGCGATCGCCTCACCGTAGTGGACAACGCGGGCACGCCAGGAGCGCCGCAGGTCGAACTGAGCTACAACTATGACGCCAACGGGAACTTGCTGTCGGTTTCGGAGGAAATAGATGAGGCAGCCGCGGGCGTCACGACCTACAGCTACGACGACCTGAACCGCTTAGAAACGCAGACCCAGAGCGGCGCAGGCGTCAGTGAGAAGCGAGTAGATTACACTTACACGCCAACCGGTCAGTTCGAGAGCATCAGCCGCTACAGCGACCTGGCGGGAACCCAGTTTGCGATCGAGAGCGTGTATGACTACGACGAACTCAATCGACTAACAAATCTGACACACTCTAATTCTACGGAGGCGATCGCTTTCTACGACCTGACCTACGACAGTGCCGGTCGCATCAACAGCATCGACAGCGTTGATGGTCTTGCGGAGTACACATACGATGCGATCGGGCAGTTGACTGGCAGCGATTACAGTGATGAGGCGATCGCGGACGAAAACTACAGCTATGACGCCAACGGCAACCGCGAGACTTCACATCTGCATGGAGGTGGGTACGCAACTGGGGAATACAACCAACTGGAATCGGATGGCACTTACGCCTATGAGTATGACGCAGAAGGAAATTTGAGACGGCAGACGGCGATCGCGACAGGAGAAGTCCGGGAGTTCGAATGGGACCACCGAAACCGGCTCATGTCTGTGGTTGATAAGGATGGGGCTGGGGCGATCGCGCAGGAAGTAGAATTCACCTACGATGCCATGAATCGCCGCCTGACAAAGTCAGTTGATGGAGCGGTAACGTACTTCGTCTACGATCGCGACGATGTTCTTTTGGAGTTTGTCGATGGAGCCACTGCCCCTGGTTTGGCTTATCGGTATCTGCACAGTTCGCAAGTCGATCAAGTCTTGGCCAAGGAAAACGGGCAAGCTGAAACGCATTGGCTCTTGGGCGATCGTCAGGGTAGCACTCGTGACTTAGCTGATGCTGGTGGAAATCTGGTCAACCACATCGACTATGACTCCTACGGCAATGTCATCTCCGAAACTGACAGCACCAGCAGTACTCGCTATCTTTACACTGGGCGAGAACTTGACGTTGAGGTTGGTTTGTACTACAACCGAGCTCGTTACTACAGCCCAACAACTGGGAAGTTCATCAGCCTAGATCCAATTTCTTTCGCTGGAGGGGACGATAATTTGTACCGTTACGTTCTCAACAGTCCAACTAACTACATCGATCCGACGGGAGAGGCTCCAGTGGAAGCACCGCCTCGACCGGCTCCTCCCGCACCCATTCCAATCCCTCCAGCGCCGCCCCCAGCCCCCCGTGCGCCCGTTCCAAGACTATTTCCTGGAGCTGGTGTGTTGGGTGGAACACTAGGCATCCTCCTTCTCGACTACTTATTCCCGCAACCGCTTGCTGATGGGACTCTAGAACAACCCGGTGGTGAAGCTTGGCCTAAGAGATGTAAGCTTATAAGCAGTACTCCACAACCTCCTCTTTGTCGTCGAATATGTGTGTATAAATGTCGAGATCAAAATGGCCGCGTTGAGCCTTGGAATATTCCAGCTTATATTTTTATTGATCAGCAGTGTCCTGAATACATGAACTGGATTGAGAGAGGAGCTGGCGATGATGGATTTGATATCATCAACTGAACTCGGCACTACATCAGATCAAGCCAATCGGGAGTGATAGAAATGGCTAGATACGAAGAAGGAGCATATGCTTTTAATACTGAGAACTATGAGAAGGCGATGAGGATAATGCTGCCTTTGGCAAGGGAAGGAGATGTAAATGCACAGTTATCAGTTGCCAGCATGTATTTTTCAGGACTCGGCGTCCAGCAAGATTACAGGCAGGCTATCAAGTGGTACCGACCTGGAGCAGAACAAGGTCATCCAGTAGCGCAACATAGCCTGGCGATCGCTCTTCTTTCTCTCGACATTATAGATGAAGCAATTGAGTACTTGCTTGAGGCTGACAAGCAAAATGTTACAGTTGCTCAATCCTGTCTAGGCGATATATTCACAGGTGCTTATAACTTTCCAAAGGAAGCGTTGGAGAAATTCGATTTTAGTTTTGATGAAGCACTGGAGTGGTATCAGAAAGCTGGCGAAGGAGGTTTTCCTTACGCTTATCACCGATTGGGTGAAATAAGTGAAGCAAGAGGAGGAGACTCCCAAGAAAATGAAGCAGTCGCTTTAGATTTCTACCACAAAGCCGCGAAACAAGGGTATGTTCCATCCCAAATGGTTTTGGCACGGGCTTATCAGGATGGTTTGCTTGGATTGCCTATTGACCTAGAACAAGCTCAATACTGGTTCCGTCAAGCGCAAGAGAATAATTAAGTCCTGCATTCCTTGCTGACCGCCGACATGGCGATCGCGATCGCCTCATCCAGACTTGGAATCCCCTTAGCTTGCAGCGGCGGGAGGACGGCGGTTTCGCTCCGGATTACGAGTTTACTCAGGCAGAGCTGACGGCGTTGGGAGTTACCGTCACCGAGTACGATGCCGTCGGAAATGTCACGGCAATTTTCGACCCCGTGGGGAACGAGACAAGATTCGTTTATGACGATCGCGATCGCCTCACCAGTATCGCCGATCCGCTCGGTCAAGTCACTCGCTACGAGTATGACGACGCAGGTAATCTGATAGCGGTTGTCGAGCCGCGATCGGTTCTCGATCCGAACACGCAAGAGGAGTCGGTCGCCACCACCTTCATCTACGACGGTCTCAACCGTCAGATTGGCTCGCAGAATGCCCTGGGTCATCTAACTACTGCCGAGTACGACGATGCAGGGAACCTGACAAAATTCACCGATGAGGAAGGACGGATCGCTCGTTACGAATACGATCGCCGCAATCTTCTGACAAAAGCGATCGATGAGGGGGGCGGCACTAGTGAAAATGACTCCATTACGCGCTATACCTACGACGGTAATGGCAACCTCACGACTACCACTCGTGAAACGAACGCTGGAGATCTGACCAAAAGCTACAGCTACGACACGCTCAACCGCCGCACGGGAGTGACGGATGCCGAGGGTCATACCACCACCTTCGGCTACGACTCGGTCGGCAACCTCACCCGCGTTACCGATCCCAGCAACCCCGATGACCCGAGCGACATCTCCAATGAGACCGCGTTCGCGTACGACGCCATGAACCGCCTCATGGCGGAGACCAACGCACTGGGCAAAACTCGAACCCATGCCTACGACCTGGCCGGTAACCTCATTCGCAGCGAGGACCGCAACGGTCGCGTCCGCGAGTTCAGCTACGATGTGCTGGATCGCCTGACCGAGGAACGCTGGCTGAATGCCAACAGCGAGGTCATTCGCACGCTGGGCTATGACTATAACGAGGCAGACGAGCTCCTGCAGCTCTTTGACGATGATGGCAATGCCAGTACGGAGCCAACCCACATCTTCAGCTACGACCGGGCCGGTCGCCCAACATCAGCTATCAACAAGCTCGTACCGGGACTGGCCTCAAATGTCGAGCTGCAATACGCGTACCAGGTGAATAGCAACAACCTTGGTTCGGTAACGGACTTCATTGATGGGGTCGAGCATGGCGTTGAGAGTTTCCTATACGACGACCTCAACCGCGTTACGGAGATTGCACAGAGCGGCACTGGCGTCGCTGCAAAGCGCGTGGAGCTAGATTACGACCAGACCTCACAATTGGCAGAAATTCGTCGCTACAACAGTCTGAGTGGTGGAACGTCTGTTGCCACCAGTACATACACCTACGACGCGATCGGACGCCTGGACGGACTCAACCACGATACGGCACCGTTGTCAGACCCGCTGACCTACAGCTACACCTACGATCGCGCCCACCGCCTAACGCAAAGCAATTCCCCTGATGGCACGGCGAGCTACAGCTACGATCGGCGCGACCAACTCCTGAGCGCCGAGTACGAGGGTGACCTCGCCACCTACTTGGGCACCGAGACGTATAGCTATGACGACAACGGCAACCGGACCAGCGACGGCAGCGTCACTGAGGCAAACAACCGCCTCAGCGAGAACGACGGATACACCTACAGCTATGACGATGAGGGCAACCTCATCGAGCAAGTCGATAAAGCGAGCGGCGAAGTCACCACCTACACCTGGGACCACCGCAACCGCCTCACCGAGGTTGCGGTCCGCAACAGCAACGGCGACCTCATCCGTGATGTGGAGTACCGCTACGACGTTCTAGATCGGCGAGTGGCAAAGGTTATCGACCTTGACGGTGACGGACCTGCGGCAGCGACGTCTCAGTACTTCGTCTATGACGGAGAGCACATTGCTCTGGTTTTTGACGAGAGTGGCACCTTGGTGCAGCGTTACCTGCACGGACCTTTCATCGACCAAGTGTTGGCAGAAGAGACAGCAGACGGCGTGCGCTGGACGCTGACAGACCATCTGGGCTCAATCGCCTACATTCTCAACGAGAACGGAGAGATTCTCAACCACCTCATCTATGACAGCTTCGGTAACGTCGTCCACGAGACGGATTCAAGTGTGGACTTCCGCTTCGGCTTTACGGGACGGGAGCGAGACGAGGAGACGGGGTTGCACTACTACCGCGCCCGCTACTACGACCCGCGGACCGGGCGTTTCCTGAGCGAAGACCCGCTGGGCTTTGGAGCGGGCGACGTCAACCTCTATCGCTACGTTGGCAACTCTCCTCTCAACGCGATCGACCCATATGGACTAGAGTCATTAGTCCCAGCTTTCATCGTACCCTACGGTCCAACAGTGCCACCAGCACCACCGACACAAATTGCCCCAGGAGGGAGCACTCCTACCGGTGCACCGCTATACGTTCCACGGAATGCTCCTCTAGGCAGCCCTTCTAATCCTTACAGACTGGAGGAAAGGGTAGATCCTTCTTGGATGTACGCACCTCCCTGGGCTCGGCCTTCCGGGATAGAAGAATTCCTCCGAGACATAAGAGAGTATCTTGATATACCATCCACAGAGCTGTTTCCAGGGTCGGACGACCTCTTCTTTCCTCCCGATCACCCCCCAAACAGTTGTCCGGCATTCCCCCCCGATCAAGGACCGCAGAACAGTAATGACCCTGGGACTAGCGGGGCTGACTCGGAGGAGCCAGCTGCAGGTACGGGCTCAGAAGAAATGTGGGACGCCCTCTCTGATCAAGAGCGTTATTATGAGCCATCGGATGATGCCAAGAGAATTGGAGAGCATACCAGGGCAAGGGGAAACCTAGAGGTACATTTCCCCGAACTGACAGGCGATGATGAGCTGGAAAGGCATATAGATGATGTCATAACTAACCCTACCGAAACAATGCTTAGAAACATTCCAGGGAGAGACCGCGCCATAGCATCGTACGATGATGGCTCTGGTACAATAGTAATTGAGAATCAAGACAAACCATCTGAAAGCACTGCATTTCGACGTCCAAATGCGCGTGATTATCTAATTGATGACGGATTTGAACCCAATTGATTACAAATATGAGACTTTCACCTTTACCCAACAAAAACGTCGATATTCGAGTGTCTTTGATCGAATTAGAAATTTTCAGAAATTCCTTTGGAGAAGCACGCAATTATTTGAAAGGAGAAGAATATCTTGATGAAACTCGTCGGTATAATCCTGGAGAGTTTCACGAGTTACAAGTAAAACTTGATAGTGCATCGAGAGATATTCAACTATCTGGTTTTGTTGAATTACGTCTCAACGAAAGAGAGCTTGAAATGCTTCATACATCTCTTAATATGACTCGGAGCATAACTCACAATTCGGATGGCTCCGAGTTTGGAAAACACACGAAACAAAACGAAAGCAAGGTAAAGGAAATTATGAGCTTAACTCGTAACTTCTTATATACCAAACCTTTAGAAGGAGATACAAGATTTAAGGTTGACTCTATTTTGAGAGAAGTTATTCTTAAAAATATTGACTTTCTGGGTGTCTCAATTCCAAGACCATGTAAAATTCGCGGCGAGAGTTATCTAGAGTTTAAACAAGGCACACTAAACTTTCTATTTCTAAGCCAATCACACAGCAAAACCCGCAGCTTAATGCAAATCTTCCTTGTTGATGAGCAAAGAAAGATTGCCCTCAAAACTGCTGTTCAGACAATCAGTCTATATCTATTATCTGAATTGTATGCGTATCTAATAGTGTTTGCTAGAGCTTCTGCAGGTTTAGAGACTGTAGAGCAATATGGATTTGTTATTAAAAATGTTATGTCTGGCCTTCGCTCTTTCAGAATGGAGGCTTTTCCTATACTCGCCGAGAATAAAAAAAACGCCCTGGACGTCCATTTAGAAATTGAAGGCATGTTTTCTCCGGGATCGGAAAATGAAACTACCCTTCTGGAATTGCAAGAAAGATTTGAGTTGGAAGTAATATACCAGTTTTGTTCGAAGATACAAGAATATCTTCGGAAAGTAGGTGGTGCTGTTGAATAGCATTATCAGCTTGCCGTAATACAATGCACCTATAACCTATGGGGAGATAACTGTCAAGTTGCATGACATCGAGACTGTCAAGAATTTTGCGTAAGTGAAAAAACTTCAATTCAAAAACCCTATTCTCCTGGTGTGAGAGCATCGCCAAGTTTTTTTTGTAACGCCAGGAAATTATCCATGTATTGGAGATGATGCTCGAGTCTTTGAATCTTCTTCTTCAACTCGGCAATCTGGTGCAGCTCACTGATATGTTGGGTTTTGGAACCTTGAGTGCCTGGAGTTGTTTTGAATATGGAGACGATGCCTCCTTACTCGAACTCACGACGCATTGCTGTATTTGATTGTTGTAGAGCTTTTCGAGCTTCGGCATCCCCCCAATCCGAAGTGTTGGCAGGCGTTAGCTTCCTGAACAACCTGGGTTATAGTCGGCGCTAAAGGTGCGGAGCTTGAACTTTTCGAGGGCTGGTTCAGTCTTGACTGGGTTACCAGGTAAAGGGTTGATGGCTGGCTTAAGCACGAGTGTTTTATCCTTGAGTAACCCGCTCTCATGTCTATGAGATCTGCGAAAGTGTTTGTCCTGGTCAAGGTTGACAAAGAGTGGTTATGACGGAGCTTGGAGTTAATTTCACCGAGTACGATACCGTCGGAAATGCCACTGAAATTATCGACCCCGTGGGGAACGAGACAAGATTCGTTTACGACGATCGCGATCGCAACACCCAGGAAATCATCACAACCGACGTTAGCGGCACGCCGACCGAGCTGACCCGGACTTACGAGTACGACGCTGTAGGCAACCGCATCGAGGCGACAGACCGGCTGGGTCGTACGCGACAGTTCATCTACGACGGGCTGAATCGCCAGACGGCAGAACTTTGGCTCGATCGCAACGGCGATATCACGCGAACCATCGCCTCAACCTATGACATTGCCAGTCGCCTAACCCGCGTCAACGACCCCGACTCCAGCTATCAATACGAGTACGACGATCGCGATCGCCTCACCGTAGTGGACAACGCGGGCACTCCGGGAGCGCCGCAGGTCGAACTGAGCTACAACTATGACGCCAACGGGAACTTGCTGTCGGTTTCGGAGGAAATAGATGAGGCAGCCGCGGGCGTCACGACCTACAGCTACGACGACCTGAACCGCTTAGAAACGCAGACCCAGAGCGGCGCAGGCGTCAGTGAGAAGCGAGTAGATTACACTTACACGCCAACCGGTCAGTTCGAGAGCATCAGCCGCTACAGCGACCTGGCGGGAACCCAGTTTGCGATCGAGAGCGTGTATGACTACGACGAACTCAACCGACTAACGAATCTGACACACTCGAACTTGACGGAGGCGATCGCTTTCTACGACCTGACCTACGACAGTGCCGGTCGCATCAACAGCATCGACAGCGTTGATGGCCTTGTGGAGTACCATACGATGCGCTCGGGCAGTTGACTGGCAGAGAATACAGTGATGAGGCGATCGCGGACGAAAACTACAGCTATGACGCCAACGGCAACCGCAAGACTTCACATCTGCATGGAGGTGGGTACGCAACGGGGGAATACAACCAACTGGAATCGGATGGCACTTACGCCTATGAGTATGACGCAGAAGGAAACTTGAAACGGCAGACGGCGATCGCGACAGGAGAAGTCCGGGAGTTCGAATGGGACCACCGAAACCGGCTCGTGTCTGTGGTTGATAAGGATGGGGCGGGGGCGATCGCGCAGGAAGTAGAATTAACTTACGTTGCCATGAACCCCCGCCTGACAAAGTAAGTGGATGGAGCGGTAGCGCACCTCGTCAACGATGGCGAAGATGCTCTTTTGGAGTTTGTCAATGGAGCCACTGCCCCTGGTTTAGCTTTTAGACGGGAAGCCCCGCG
>NZ_ASSJ01000093.1 GCF_000473895.1 Rubidibacter lacunae KORDI 51-2
GCGCGGTGGGGCAGGTTCGTACAAAGCTGCGTCCAAGCGCAAACGGGTGATGGTGTGGATGCTGCGGTCGGTGAGTGCCGCCAGCAGGTCCAGAGCCGCAAAGCTACTGTCAGCAATGAGCATCAACTGCCGACGAGGGAGCCAGCGGCGGACCTGAGTCACCATCTGCCGCGCCCAATCGGTCAGGGTCTGGTGGCGACGCCCCTGCTGCTGGTTGTAGCGCGCGGAGGGAGTCAGCGCCGTCAAGACCGGCAGCGCCCAGAGACGCTGTGCCCAGGGAACTTTGACCAGGAGCATCAGGCTGAGCCAGCGCAGTCCACTCGCCTTGACGCAGTGGTCGCGACTGGAGCGGACGGGGTCGCGGTAGATGCCCCGAGCGGCGATGCGTCGCCCCCAACGGCGCTCAATGGTGTCGTCGATGACCAGGAGCAGGGGACCGGTGGGCGCGAAGGTTGCCAGCAGTTGATTCAGCAGGAGTTGGCTGGCAGCGAGCGGCGACCAGCGAGCGCGGCTGAGGACGCGATGGAAGTTCGGGTACTGCCTGGTGTGGGCGAGACCGAGGACGCGCAGAGCGGAGGTAACGGTGCGCTTGCCTGGAGCGAGGACAGCGCCCGTCGCGAGGAGAAGTGCCGAGCGCCAGACGGGTACCGAGAAGAGCGGCGCGAAGACTTGGAGGAGCTGAGAGAAATCCATTGGTCTGAGCCAAATCAGGATTTCTCCATCTTGCCCGTAGCCAGCC
>NZ_ASSJ01000094.1 GCF_000473895.1 Rubidibacter lacunae KORDI 51-2
TTAGCGGAAGGACTGCAAAACGCCTTGCATGCCTCGGGAGGGAGTCCCAAACAGCACCGCACCGACAGTCTGAGCGCCGCCTATCGCAATCTGGGTGGCAAACGTCAAAAGCCCTTGACGCAGCTGTACGACGCCCTGTGCGACCACTACCGCATGGAACCGACGCGCAACAATCGGGGCGTGACGCACGAGAACGGCGCGATAGAGTCTCCCCACGGACATTTGAAAAACCGTATCGAACAAGCCATCTACCTGCGCGGCAGTGCCGATTTCCCGAGCGTGGAGGCCTATCAGGCAGTAGTGGCGGCGGCAGCAGAGGGGTTGAACCGCCAACACGCGGACAAGTTTGCCGCGGAGAGAGCGGCACTGCAGCCCCTGCCCAAATACCGGGTGCCGGACTACGAAATCCTGACGGCGCGGGTCAGCCGCCACAGCACCATCGAAGTGCGCTGCATCCTTTACACCGTCCCGTCCCGGCTCATCGGTCAGCGGGTCGAGCTGCACCTCTACCACGACCGCATTCTGGGCTTCTGGGGTCAAACCCAAGTCTTCGCCCTCACCCGGATGCGCGTCCAGGGGAACGGGAAACGTCGGGGACGCTGCATTGACTATCGCCACGTCATCGAGGGGTTGCGCCGGAAACCGCGAGCGTTGCTCTACTGCACCTGGCAAAAGGAGCTGTTACCCAACGAGCGCTATCGCCAGCTCTGGAATCAGCTCAAAACCGACTACGAGCGCGACCGGGCGGCCCGCTTGATGGTGGAAGCGCTTTACCAAGCAGCGACCCACGGCGAAGACCGGGTTGCCGATTACTTGGAACGGGAATTAGCCGCTGGCAGCCTCACGCCGCAGCGCCTGCAGGTCCAATTCCAATCCCAGCACCTCGCCTCGGTGCCGGCGCTCCAAGTCGAACAACATTCCCTGCACAGTTATGACCAACTCCTCTCCTCGGGAGGGAACGCCGCCGACCCCGACCCCGTTCCAGAGCCTGACGGTGCTGCTCAAGCAGATGCGCCTGA
>NZ_ASSJ01000095.1 GCF_000473895.1 Rubidibacter lacunae KORDI 51-2
TGAGAGGCCATTTGAAAAGTCCTCATCCGATGTTAGAAAACTCACACGGTCCACGCTGTTGATACTGAAACGACAGCACCGTGTGAGCTATGCCCAAAGACTACACCAGCAATCTCTCTCCCGACCAGTTCGCGCTCATCGAGCCGTTGCTCCCAGCTGCCAAATCCGGCGGTCGCCCCCGCAGCACCTCACTTCACGCCGTCCTTAACGCTATCCTCTACCTGGTTGTCCAAGGCTGCAAGTGGCAAGACCTCCCGAGCGATTTCCCCCCTACTGGAACCGTCTACACCTACTTCCGTAACTGGCGTCTCGACGGCACTTGGCAGCACTTGCACGACTACCTGCGCGACCGCACCCGTGCTGCGGACGGTCGCGACCCGACCCCGTCCGAGGTGGTGCTCGACAGCCAGAGTGTGCCCACTGCGCCGATGGTGGCGCGCGCTGTCGGCTACGACAAAGCGAAGCAAACAAAAGGGCGCAAGCGTCATACTGTGGTGGACACCCTCGGATTGCTGATGTGCGTGGCGGTGACAGCGGCGAGCGTGCCGGAGCGCCAGGGCGGCAAGCAAGTGCTGCAGCGGCTGCATCGCTTGGGGGAGCGCGTGAGGCGGATTAGCCTGGTGTGGGTGGATGGGGGCTACAGCGGTCAGCCGTTTCTGCAGTGGGTGATGGATACCTGCCGGTGGATTGTGTTGCTGGTGAAGCGACCGGAAGCGGCGAAGGGATTTGTGTTGTTGCAGAAGCGGTGGGTAGTGGAGCGCACGTTTGGCTGGTGGTGTTGGTATCGGCGGTTGAACGTGGACTATGAGTACCTGCCGGAGTCATCAGAGACGATGATTCAGATTGCGATGATCCGACTGATGCTCAGACGGCTAGCGTAATTTGATACCTCCCTGAACTTTTCAAATGGCCTC
>NZ_ASSJ01000096.1 GCF_000473895.1 Rubidibacter lacunae KORDI 51-2
AGGGCCATGCGGAAGGGTTTCGCTGGTGCACCCAAGGCAGCGTCAAACTGACAGGCATAATCTCCCTCCAAGTCTTCCCAAGGCATCAGAGCGGCCAGTTTGACCCAGCGATTGTGGGCAGACAGCTTGCCACTGAAGGGGAGGTAGAAATCTTCAAAGGAAAGCTGTCCTGCGGGGAGGTGAGCGTACATCGGGTCCAGAGGTGCAAGGGTTTTCCAGATATTTGGACGTTTTCCTTGCGCCTTTTGTGCTTCGCAAGCCTCAGAAATCCCTCGCTTTCAGCATTTGAGCTTATCTCAGCAAGCCCTAATTATCGTCATTGCCAGATCTTGAGAAAATTGGATTCCATTTTAGATTGGCTTTTTACACGGCACCGGTAGAAGTCAGGAATCGATCCGGGGGCACAACTTCACCGTAGGTGGCATAAGACAGTTGGGGACAATGCTCATCAGGAGAACCCCTCTCGGCCAAGGTAGCCGGGACGGACGACCGGTTGCGTTGTCCTTACTTTCCCTCCGGGGGACTGGCATCGCACC
>NZ_ASSJ01000097.1 GCF_000473895.1 Rubidibacter lacunae KORDI 51-2
CCTGCTTTACCTGCTTTGTCACCTCCTGAAGTACCTGTGAGTGCAGTTCTTTGTACCAGGGTCTCTCTTTTTTGAGAGGCACCAGGCTAGCCTTCTGGGTGTAGTAGTCAGGGTTGTCTTTGGGTGGCGCAAGGCTACAGATGAGTGGACAGGCATTGACCGGACAGCGGTTCATCTCCCACCAGTCGAAGCGCTCAGCAAGCAGCCAGTTATATTGTGCCCGAAGCATATCTAGCCATCGGGTCATGGTCACTGTCTGTTCAGCCGTTGGGCGTAATCTATACTGATAGGTGATTTTCACTGCTGCATTCAAGTCAGCGCTATTTTAATAGAATACATTGGTCGGTTCTTTGGAATGAGTCGTACTTTGCCGCCAGTTGTGGCGGGGTAACCGTGTCTGTGTTGAGGCGGTATATTGAGCAGCAGGACACCCCGGAGATGGGTGCTTCTGGGGCATCGAGCCCCGTCAGCACCCGCGACTCTCATCCCGACGCTCACCCTAGCGGGTAGAGCGCGGGGCTTCCCGTCTAAAAGCTAAAACGAGATTCGCTGGGGTCTCACCCTGCGCGTCCGCGCGCAGCCCCCTCTCGTGCAAGCTCGCGTTCGGCGACGCAATCCTCGCAGAATCGACACCCACATAAAAGCCTGCTGCTATCGGACAGTTCGCAATAAATCGTGTTTACAAGAGCGGCCCGTCTTCGTTTTCAAGGATATTGTTCTTTGGCAACAGCATTGACGCCACATCGGGGAAGTGCTGGCGCATGCAGCGATTGCAAATTCCGTGCGTGAACTCGACATCCGAATATTGCTGGACGAATTGTTCGACGGTCGACCAAAAGCCGCGATCGTTCCGAATTCCTTTGCAATACGAGCAAATCGGGATCAACCCCGACATCAACTCAATTCTCTTTAGAGCAGCAGCCAATTGCGCGGATACCCGCTTCAGTTCCAGGAGCTTGACCACTTGGCGAGCCAGCGCCTCTAGCGTTTTTTGCTGCAGTTCTGATAGTTCTCTGGGTTTGCGATCGATGACACAAAGCGTACCCAAAGGATGCCCTTCCGGTGTTACTAGCGGCACGCCAGCATAAAAACGAATACTAGGTGCATCGGTCACCAACGGATTGTTAACAAAGCGCTCGTCGCAAAGGGCGTCGTTGACGACCATCATGGTCGTTCCCAAAATGCAGTGCGCGCAGAACGAGACATTGCGAGAGGTTTCATTGACGTTTAGTCCTACTTTGGACTTAAACCACTGGCGGTCTATATCGACGAAACTTACTAACGCGATGGGAACGTCGCAGATAAAAGCCGCCAACGTAGCAATATCGTCATATTCTGGTTCGGGAGGAGTGTCCAGAATACTATACTGTTTGAGTGCTTCGATTCGAGCGGCTTCTCGATCGAGCGTCTTGGCTTTCATATCTTCCTCGCGCGCACGATCTATTTTACGGATTCATTATATAAAGACCGCAGGCAAGCGCGCGTTCTAAAGTGGGTAGCTTGACAATGCTTAATAGGAATTAGCCTAAAAATCGTCAAATTACTTGGCATCAAAGCTTGAAATCGAAGCCTACGAATCGATTGATTGTTTGTATCGGAATCTTACGTTCGCTAGCTCTGCAACCCCATCATTTTAGGCAAGCTTCCTCCTCACGCAGGGCTCGTTCGGGAAATAGCACTGGAAAACAGCGCAGGCATCGGTTCTAAGCGTTGGAAAACATCTCGGGTTTTTCGGCGATCGCCTTCCGAACGGCTGGTCTCTAATCGGTTTGCTAGGATCCTGCATATCTTTGGCATCACAGCTGCTGCGAGCCCGCCGCACGAACTTATTATGAGCGATTCCCTCCTCGACGTGCGGAATTTGTGCGTTGAATTTGCTGCCGAACCCCATCCCACCCTTGCCGTTGACGATATTAGCTTTCAGCTACAGCGCGGGCAAACGCTCGGGATTGTCGGCGAATCGGGCTCCGGCAAATCAGTAACGGCGCTGGCGATTATGGGCTTGCTTGCCGAAACCGCCCGCACTCCCACCGGGGAAATTTGGTTTCGCAACGAGACCGTTCCCGTCAACTTGCTCGCCCTCCCCGAGCGCGATCGCCGAATGTTCCGTGGCGGTTACATCGGCATGGTCTTCCAAGAGCCCACAACCGCGCTCAATCCGGTTTACAGCATCGGTTTCCAAATTACCGAAGCCATCCGCCAGCACCAGGATGTATCCCCTGCCGACGCGCGCCGCCAGGCGATCGCGCGCCTGCAAGAAGTTAAGGTGCTGCCCGCCGACGATGCGATCGCCGAAGATCTGCGTCCGAACCATCCCAATGCCAGCGAACGCGAGCTCAAGCGCTTTATCAACGAGCGCAAGCGCGGCATCCTCGACCGCTATCCTCACGAACTCTCCGGCGGCCAGCTGCAACGCGTCACGATCGCGATGGCCATCTCTTGCAACCCCGCCTTGCTTATTGCCGACGAACCAACGACAGCTCTGGACGTAACGGTTCAAAAAGCCATCCTCGAACTGCTAGCCGAGCTCGCGCTCGCGCGCTCGATGGCAACGATTTTTATCAGTCACGATTTGGGCGTCATTGCCGAAGTTGCCGATACGGTAGCCGTTATGTGGCGCGGCAACATTGTCGAAATCGGCGCGATCGCCGACATCTTCACTCGACCGCAACATCCCTATACCCGAGGATTGCTTGCCTGTCGCCCGCGCCTCGATTGCGATGTGGAGTATCTCCCCACTGTTAGCGACTTTATGACTGTCGATCGCGACAACAACGGCAACGCAGTTGTAACCGCAAAACCTACCGACCAGTCTGGCGATCGTCAAACTGTAGGTCGCTCGCGCCGATCGGAGCAACCCTTTCGGGCAGAAGCGATCGCGCCATTGCTCAGCGTCACAGACCTGTGCGTTGGCTATCCGCTTAAAGGCAGGATTGGTGGCAAGCGCAACTACTTTGATGCTGTCAATGGTGTGACCTTCGAGGTTTTCCCCGGCGAAACCCTCGGACTTGTCGGAGAATCCGGTTGCGGTAAATCGACCTTGGCACGAGCGCTGCTGCGCCTGATCGAGACGCGTTCCGGACAAATTGTCTTTGAGGAACGCGATATCTCCCACCTCAAAGGTGCATCCCTGCGCCGCCTGCGTCGCAAGCTACAAATCGTTTTTCAAAGTCCATTTAGTTCGCTCAACCAGCGTCAAAGTATTGGCTCGGCAATCGCCGAGCCGCTGGCTATCCACAAACTCTACGGCAACGCGAAGCAACGCCGCGATCGCGTCGCCTATGTGCTCGAACGCGTCGGCCTCGACCCCGACTGGATGCCGCGATATCCCCACGAGTTTTCCGGCGGTCAGCGCCAGCGCATTTGCATCGCCCGCGCCCTCGCGCTCAACCCACGCCTCGTCGTCTGCGACGAATCGGTTTCCGCACTCGACGTATCGGTGCAAGCGCAGGTTTTAAACCTCTTAAAAGAGCTACAGGCCGAATTCGAGCTCACGTATATCTTTATTTCCCACGACCTCAGCGTTGTCAAGTTCATGAGCGATCGCATCGCCGTCATGAATCGCGGTCGGTTTGAAGAAATTGGACCTGCTGACAACATCTACCACCAACCACAGTCGGACTATACCCGCAAACTCATCACTTCCATTCCCACCGGCGAGCAACGCTTGGCGACGCGCTCCTAGCACACATATCTGGCAATACGCTGTCAGACTCCTCGAGCGCGATCGCGCCCCGGGCAACTCTCGGGCAGCGTCCGCAGCATTAAAGCATACCGACAGCGCCAAGTTGGGCTTGGGTCGCGGCTACCCTAAACTTAGAAACGGCTAGCGGGTCCGTTCGTGCTAGCGACTCGACTTGCTCACTCCGACACACTAGCGAAGGGAACTCGACCGATGCGACTGTCTCAGATGCTCTTTGTCACGCTCCGCGAAGATCCCGTCGAGGCAGAAATCCCCAGCCATAAACTCTTGTTGCGCGGTGGCTTCATCCGACGCATCGGCAGCGGTCTTTACGCTTACATGCCACTGATGTGGCGCGTTTTGCAGAAGGTATCGCAGATCGTTCGCGAGGAAATGGATGCCGTTGGCGCGCAAGAATGCTTGTTTACACAACTGCAACCCTCTGAATTGTGGAAAGAATCCGGACGTTGGGAAACGTACACCAAAGCAGAAGGCATCATGTTTTCGCTGGTCGATCGCCAAGAGCGCGAGGTCGGTCTCGGTCCTACCCACGAAGAAGTTGTCACCTCTATTGCCCGCGACTTTATTCGTTCTTATCGCCAGCTTCCCCAGCATTTGTATCAGATTCAAACTAAGTTCCGCGACGAGATTCGCCCGCGTTTTGGTCTGATGCGCGGTCGCGAGTTTGTCATGAAAGACAGCTACTCGTTTCACACTGACGAGGAAAGTTTGAAAGCAACGTATGCCGAAATGGACCGCGCCTACCGCAATATGTTTCGGCGCTGCGGCCTGGCATTCATCGCCGTGGAAGCGGACTCTGGAGCGATCGGTGGCTCGAAGTCTCAGGAGTTCATGGTGTTGGCAGATGCCGGCGAAGACGACGTTCTGTATACGTCCGACGGCAACTATTCTGCAAATGTCGAGAAAGCCGATTCTATCCCGCCGGAAGCCGAGCCGTCGCCGTTTTCAGCTTACGAGCGGGTTCACACGCTGGGGACTTCAACGATCGCGACCATGTGCGATTTCCTCAAGTGTTCGCCAACTGCCGTGGTTAAAAACGTCCTTTACGAAGCTCGCTACGACAACGGCAAAACCGTCCTCGTCCTCGCCAACATTCGCGGCGACCTCGACGTTAACGACACCAAGCTTACGAACGAACTGAGCCGCCGGTCTGGCGACTATGGTGCGACGACTTTGATCGGTTTGGACGTTCCTGATGAAGCATCCCAAGCACGCTGGGCGGCAAAACCACTCCCGCTCGGCTATCTTGCCCCCAACCTCGGCGACGATTATATTACTAAGAGCGAAACCGTCGTGCCACAATTCCTGCGCCTTGCCGACAAAACTGTCGTCGATCTGAAGAACTTTTCTACGGGGGCAAACGAGGCGAATTTTCACGTCGTCGGCGCGAACTGGGGCGAGCAATTCGAGTTGCCGGCCGTCGTCGATATCCGCACCGCACAACCGGGCGATCGCGCGCTTCACGATCCCGAACAACACCTAGAAACTGCGCGCGGCATTGAAGTCGGGCACATCTTCCAACTCGGAACCAAGTATTCCCAAGCGATGAACGCCACCTACACCAGCGAACAGGGGGAAGACGTGCCCTTGTGGATGGGAACCTACGGTGTAGGCGTGTCGCGTTTGGCTCAGTCGGCAGTCGAGCAATCCTACGACAAGAACGGCATCATCTGGCCGGTAGCGATCGCCCCATACCACGCGATCGTGGTCGTCCCCGTTATCGGCGATGCCGACCAAGTTGCCGCTGCTGAAAAGATTTACTCCGAACTGACTCGCGTTGGTGTAGAAACGCTGCTGGACGATCGCGACGTGCGGGCAGGCGTAAAGTTTAAAGATGCCGACCTGATTGGCATTCCCTTCCGCATCGTGACTGGGCGATCGCTCAAATCCGGCAAAGTCGAAATTGTTCGCCGCCAAACCGGAGAATCCCAGGAAATCGCCCTCGAGGACGTTGCCTCAACGGTTAAAACCTGGGTTGACGTGGAGCTCACCAACGATCTCGAGCCCGCTCCAACCGCAGATATTCGGTAGACACGGCTTACTGCGTCCCGGTTACGAGCGCGTAGCGCTGCCACTCCGAGCTATCGGGACCGAAGATATCGCCGATATGTTGATAGCAACAATCAATTGCAAAGGCTTGGAAGTCTTCCGACGCGATCGCGAACATGCGCCGAAACCCCTCCGGCGACACGCGGCAAAACGACGGGCGATCGGCGTAGATTTTACAGGTGCGATCGGCGCGATCGAAATGTACGCACCATCCATCCGTCCCTACCAGACTCCGGTATTGCGCCAGTTCTGCTGCAGTGAGATAATCGCCCAAATCCGGACGTTCCTCCGGGGAGAGATAGCAGCACGCACCGCAATGTGTCATGCATTGCCAAGTTGCCATTGCACCGGTCTCCAGTTCTGCCCGAGCAATCGATGCGATCGCGACACTAAACTTTATGAAGGTTTGTTGCGAGACTGAGAACGGTCGGATCGCGCTCGTGTAACATACTACACGGAATCAATTGCGTTCCTGCGGTCGATTAATTGGTCGGGTTGAGTACCTTTCGGGAGAGCAGATAGAATCTATGCTGAGCTTTGTGACCAGCGAGGTGTTTGTACAACTCGCATTCGTAACCCTAATTCTTGTTGCCGGTCCGGTTGTTGTTGTTATTCTCGCATTTCGCGGCGGCGATCTATAGCTAGTGAGCTGTTGCGCTTCGGAACGAGTGATGTCGTTCGAATTGCCTTAACAGCAACAAATACGTGCCACTACTCCAACTTGGAGTAGTGGCAATTTTTTTTGATTCTTTCTATATGAATCGAGTAAAACTCGGGTTAGGGCAGCAATTAGATGCTTCACCACGGATAGCTTGGTATTGACTTTAGGCATCGCACCGAAGCGTTTCGGCCGCCGCAAAAAAGTGCATATACAGGCATTAGAAATACAGCCTTAGTATCGAGGGATCGAAGCTCCTCGCTAGCCCTAGCCATACAACTATTGAAATCCGTAGCGAACGATTAACCCAAAATACTCGTCGTATGTTACCTTCCCATCGCGATCTAAGTCTGCACGTCTTTCGAGAGCGGCTTTAATGTCATCGCTACTGTAAGGGAGATCTAAAATCTCAGCAGCTCGCAATGCTTCTTCATAATCGAGCAAACCATCGCCATCGAGATCGCACTCGCGGAACTTTTTAAGTACTGCATAGCTAGACTCGGTTGCCGTTAGGAATTCTTCAAAAGCGATCGTGCCATCGCCGTCGGTATCGAGATATTGAAACTTGTGCAACAGCCTCGCCCTATGCTCCGCGAGCATATGGTCGAGGTATTCGTCTAAAGTGACTCGTCCGTCACCATCCCTATCGATGTCGGCGAAGTTGCTGACAATCTTGGCAAGTTTCTCAGCGGGGACTAACTCCTTTGCAGCGTCAGGAATCTCGAAACTGGCACTCATGCGTGACTCGTCCGTTGTTAATTATCTCCTGTAAAGTTTATCACGGCGTAAAACGGAAGCCTGGAGGCCGCGCCGCTTCAGCGCGCGGAGGAAAGGCGACCCGGCGACTGAAGTCGCCGTGAACTGTTATCGATAGTACAATTGCATTTATGGAACTGCTTCTAACCCTCGTTTGCAAGCTCGACCCTACCCCGGAGCAGTCGGCAAAGCTCGACCGCTCTCTGCAGGCGTTCGCTGCCGCTTGCAACTACGTCCATGCTGCTGTTGACCCCAGGGTTGTCAACAAAGTGCGCATCCAAGCTCAGGTCTACCACACGATTCGCGCTTGCTTCGGGTTGAACGCCAACCTGGCGGTGCGCGTTTGCGCTCGCGTGGCAGCTAACCGCAAGACCGCTCGGGACCGAGGGCATCGGGTTAAGACCTTCAGACCGACTTCCGCTGACTACGACCAGCGCATCTTCGCCTTCCGCGAAGTTGACAATCGGGTGAGTCTGTCCACTGTCGAGGGGCGCGAGCGCATCGTTCTGGCGCCCATGGGAGACTACCAGCGCGACCGGCTGCGCGGTCGGAACCCCACGTCGGCGCAGCTTTGCCAACACCGCGACGGGCTGTTCTATATCCACATCCAGGTGAAATCTGACGCTCCCGCTCCCCACCGCAGTCGCGACGTATTGGGGGTGGACTTGGGGCGTGCGGACATTGCCGTCACCCCCGCAGGCGAGAGCTGGTCGGGGCAGGAGATTCGCGCAAAACGAGACCGGTTCAATCGCACGCGAGCATCGCTGCAACGGAAAGGCACGAAAGGGGCGAAAGGGGCGAAACGCCTGCTGAAACGGCTGTCGGGAGCAGAGAAGCGCTACCAGCGGTGGCTGAACCACCACATCAGCAAACAAATCGTTGAAACTGCGAAGTCGTCCGGTGTCGCCGTGGCGCTGGAAGACCTGAAGGGCATCCGCGACCGCACGAATCGGCAGCGTCGCACCAAAACGGAGCGCCGTCGTGCGAACTCGTGGGCATTTTATCAGCTCCGGCAGTTTGTGGCGTACAAAGCACTGGGTGCGGGGGTCGAAGTCGTGTGCGTCAACCCGCGATATTCCAGCCAGACCTGCCATCAGTGCCTGCATATCCATCCCGAGCGAAGCCAGTCCTATCGCTCTGGGAAACGGTACGAGTGCGGGCATTGTGGGTGGAAAGGCAACGCCGACTACAACGGTGCACAGATGATTCGATTGCTTGGGGTGGCTCTTGTAAGCCCACCCGAACGCGCGCGCTTGTCGTGTTCCCTACACGTCAACTCCAGCGTAGTGCGAAAGCTCCCGGCTTGAAGCCGGGAGTAAGCTTACTTTGCTCGGCGGCAACCGCCTGCAGGCGGCGCACTTGGGATGGCCGTCCGGAAGTGGCGGTTGTATAGTTGGACTGTTCGTGGCGATCGCGCCGGTCGATCCTGCAAGCGTCAACGCAACGGGAATCGTCATAAATAACCGCGCAGCACCGCGAAAGCAATACTAAGTAATCTTCTTTGTAATCTCTGTGAGTCCGCCCGTAGGGCTCGCTTACTCAATGAGGAGTCTTCGCAATCCCTATGTCTCGCATTACTCGTTTAGCTGTAACAGCGCTCGGCGTTGTTGCGATCGCCGCTGGCGGCGTCTATGCCTACTTTAGATTTGTGGGCGGGCGGGAACTGACACTGGCTGCTGGAGCCGAACTCGTGCCGGCGGATGCAACGGTCGTTACCCACGTCCAAACGAGCGAGCAAGCTTGGTCGCAGTTTGCACGGTTTGGGACGCCCGAGGTACACCAGTTGTTCGCCGAAAACGTCCAGCAGTGGGGACAGGAGAATCTGTCCGACACCGAGCTCGATTACCAAACCGACATTGCCCCCTGGCTTGGGAATGTTATGTTTGCCGCGCTGCCGGCCGCCGACGCAATTCCGACTGGCGAAAACTTTGTTGCGATCGTCGGCATTCGCAACAAGCTCAAAGCTCTCGACTTCGTTGAAGGCTTCAAAGACAGCAACGATATCGTTTCCACAGAAAAGCGGGACTACCAGGGCATCGAAATCACTTCTTTTGAAACCGCTGAAGGCGACACCGCCAACGCTGCATTCATAGAGCAGTTCATCGTATTCTCGCCGGACGGAACGGTCCTCGAGCGCGTCATCGACACCTTCCGGGGAGAGCCGTCGTTGGCCACTACCGCTGAGAAAAATGCGTTCCTGGGCGATGATCTTGGACTGCAACAGCCGCTCGCGCAACTTTATTTAGCCGATTTGACTGCATTGCTACGCGACGCTAGCGGCAACTTGCCGTCGGACCTATCGCCCGAGGTTCTGGAGAGTCTAGAAGCAATCGAGTCGATCGCGGTTGGGGTCGGGCTTGAAGATTTGGGATTGCGCGTGCGAGCGCTTGCGGCCGTCGATCCAGAATGGGTCGCTCAAGTGCAGACAAACACCAGCGACAACAAACTTCTCGAGCGCTTGCCGGCCAATACGCTGGCTGTCTTAAACGGCGAGGGTTTGGTACAGGGCTGGCAAAACGCGAATGTCCAAGCTGAATCCGACCCGCAAGCCCAGCAAGCCCTCGACGCCGCACGTCAGTTAGTCCGCAACAATCTCGGGCTCGACTTAGACCGCGAGGTTTTTGGGTGGATGGATGGCGAGTTCGCCTTTGCAATCGTCGCCCCCGATGCACCGTTCGAGCCGCAGCTCGGTCTCGGCGGCGTGCTAATGCTTGAAACTAGCGATCGCGCAACAAGTGAGAAGGCCCTTGCACAGGTAGACACACTTGTCGGGCTCCCGTTTATTCGCCAAAGACAAACAACTGTCGGCAGCACTGAGGTAACGGAGTGGCTAGTGCCGACCGAACAACAGCCCGTAGCGACGCGCGGCTGGCTGCAAGACGACCTAATGGTATGGGCTATCGCTATGCCCTTTGCAGAAATTACTGGGGTAACCGAGCCCGATTCTCTAGCAGGGAGTAAGGCATTCCAAGAAGTTGCTGGTGCCCTACCTACCCCAAATTTCGGTTACGCCTTCATCAACGTGACGGCCGTCCGCGATCGTCTCAACGCCCTCCCTCAGACCCCGCTCCAGCAGTTACCGCCGGAAGCCCTGGCAATTACCGAGTCAGTTCGCGCGCTGGGACTCACTGCATCGCAACCGCAACCAGATCGCAGCCAACTCGACATACTCGTGACTTTGGAGGCAAACGTGCAGTAGCAGCTGCAGTATCCGGCGATGGGGGATACGCAATCGCAGCAGCAGTCTGCTCGCGCATTTTTTTCGCGCAACTTACCCGCGACCGACGGCCGTCCCCCTTGCAATTACAACAACCGACTGATGCGCCCCCAGACTTCATGATTTATCGACCGGCAGGACGCTCGCGGTGCAAGCGTGCGCCGAGTTCGTCTTTAATGCGATACAAAATCGAGGTTTTGTCGAGAGAATCGAGAATGCGCCGGACCATGGTTTTCGGACCCTCCGGTCCCCAAGACGCGCCGTTTGCCAGGTACGCGCGCGCGGCGTGGGCGATCGCGTAGGTCGAAATGCCAGCAACACCTGCTTGCGCTAGGGCAACTGACAGATACGGAGCCATAGACGCACCGCCGGTTGCCGGAGCGGCGACTCCAAGCAACCCCTTGAGCGAGCTGAGTCCCAACGTTGCTAGCAGCTCGCTAGCAGTTAAGCCGCCCATGGCAAAGGCAATTTGCTTGAGGAGCGCAATCGCGGCCGGTTGCGTCATCGGCAACCCATACAGTCGAGAGAGAGAGAGGATCGTAGCTACATCGATTGCAGCACCCGTGAATAAGTCCAAAACGGTGACCGGGTTGAGCGCAACGGCGGTAGCTTTGGTGAGGGTCGCGCGCCAAATTGTCTCGTCGGCAGCGCGGGCGCGGGCGGCAACTTTGCGCTTCAGGAGCTGCTCGTTAACTTCGTCGGCGTAAAGCAGCGAGTTAAGGGCAATCAGGGCTTTACCTTCGCGGGTGAGGATATCGAGAATCTTGTTTTTGAGGTCTTGGATTTGCGGTGCTCCGCGCTCGACGCGTACGCCTAAACTGCCGTCCGGGCGGCGCAAGGCCTGTTTGACTAGCGGTGCGGCAGCCACGAGCACGATCTCGTCAGGAGTCAGTAGTTCCCGCAGGCGATCGCTGCAAAGCTTCTGATAAATCGCCTCGCGATCGGTATCCGGGTAGCGATCCACTTTATTGAAGACCACCAACATGGGCTTGCCCACTTCGCGCAGCTGCGAGAGCGCGGCAAACTCTACTTGGGTGAGGTCGCCCGCGATCGCGAACAACAGTAGGTCAGCTCGCTTTGCGACTTGATGGGCGAGCAATTCACGCGTTTCGCCGTCTACTTCATCGATCCCCGGCGTATCGACCAGCTGAACTTGCGCCGCACCTGCAGTCGGAACGGCCACGCGGACCACATCGCAATCGCCGTGCCCAAGGGGTTCGCGCTCGATTAGCCAGTTGGCGCGATCGACCGCGCGAGTGACACCGTGAAGCGGACCGGTTTGGAAGGCCTCTCGACCGAGCAATGCGTTCAGAAGTGATGATTTACCGCAGCCCACGGCCCCAAAGACGGCAAGCTGCACTACGGCACGTTCCAGCTTGTCCAAAACCGCTGCTAGGCGTTCGATTTCGGCTTCGAGTCCCACCCGTTCCCGCGCCGACAAATCTAGGTTCGCGAGTAGCTGGCGGAGGGCATTCTGGGCGAGTTTGTAATCGATCTCGGACTGAATGTGCTCGAACTCCAGCAGCTTGCGGTCCAACTCTTCGAACGAATGGCGATCGCGCGGGCGGTCTGCGTCTGGCGCCAAGATTCCTTCCTCTGCATCCTTGCTCGATCCTAGATGCAAGCGCGACTGCACGACCGGCTCGACCCTACGGTTACGTGACCGAATCGGATCGAGGCGTTTTTCCGTCACCTGAGACTGAGGCCTGCTGCAGCCATCCATCAGTCCGCAATCGTCTCAAGTGCCGGTCAAGACATCCGTTTAACCGCGCGATCGCCTGCGGTTGCTAGCGAATCTGCCATAATAACCCCGAGCTAGACGCGATTAGCTGCGTCACCCTAGCTCGGAGCGAAGGATATTGAATCCGTCCCGACACATCCCGGTCCGCAGTGCGGTAACCGCCACCTGGCGGACTGATTACCCGACTCACTCCAAACCCGCTCGGATTAGATATGACCTCATCGCCTTCCGGTCCCAGCACCAACGACAGCGCGACAGCGCCCGCAACTTACAAGCTCGGCACCTTCGGAGGAGTCTACACGCCGTCGATCCTGACAATTCTTGGCGTGATCATGTATCTGCGCTTCGGGTGGGTGGTTGGTAATGTCGGTCTGCTCGGGACGCTGTCGATCGTCACCCTATCAACAGCCATTACTTTTTTGACTTCTCTATCGATCTGCGCGATCGCGACCGATCGTGTAGTGCGTGGCGGCGGCGCATATTACATGATCAGTCGCTCGTTGGGGATCGAAACTGGTGGCGCGGTGGGTATTCCGCTTTACTTTGCCCAGGCCCTCTCCGTCGCGCTCTACACCCTGGGCTTTGCCGAAAGCCTGGTGCAGACGTTTCCAGGTTTGAACCAGCACTATGTAGCGTTGGTGGCATCGGTGCTAGTAGCAGTGCTGGCGATTTCTTCGGCAAACATCGCCATCCGCGCGCAGTATTTCATCATGGCTGCGATCGCCCTATCGTTGGTGTCCTTTGCCTTCGGGCATACTCAGGAACCCACGCAGATCGAACTATGGGGGAGCAGTGCTCCTTTTTCAGAACCGTTCTGGGCCGTCTTTGCCGTGTTCTTCCCAGCCGTTACCGGCATCATGTCTGGCGTCAATATGTCCGGCGACCTGCGCGATCCGATGCGCGCGATTCCGCTCGGCACGCTAGCGGCCGTTGGGACGGGCTACATCATCTACATGGTGTTGCCGATTCTGCTGGCAATGCGCGCGGACACAACGACACTGCTGAACGAAACAATGGTCATGCAGCAGATGGCATTGTGGGGACCGGCAATCTTGCTTGGAGTTTGGGGTGCAACTCTCAGCAGTGCCCTGGGGAGCATTTTGGGCGCGCCGCGTGTATTGCAGGCCCTCGTTCGCGACGGGGTTTTACCCCGCCAGCTGCGCGCGCTCGGGTCTGGCAGCGGTCCGAGCGACGAACCCCGTACTGGCACGGCGGTCACCCTAGGGGTCGTTATTGCAGCAGTATGGGTCGGCGACCTCAACGCGATTGCGCCGGTGCTGACGATGTTTTTCTTAACAACCTATTTGGTTCTGAATCTGTCGGCTGGCATCGAGGGTTTGCTGCAGAGCCCGTCCTTCCGTCCGGAATTTAAGGTGCATTGGTCGCTGTCGCTTTTGGGTGCGGCGGGCTGTTTGGCAGCGATGATCTTGATTAATTGGACGGCTACGATCGTAGCGGCGATCGTCGTACTGAGCATTTTCTTTTGGCTACAGCAGCAGGAGTTAGAGGCAGCATGGGGCGACACGCGGCGGGGATTGTGGATGGCGCTGCTGCGTATTGGCATTTATAACCTCGATCGCGAGGACGATACTAAAAACTGGCGCCCGCATATTCTGGTATTATCCGGCGCTCCCACCAAACGATGGTCGCTGATCGAGCTGGCAGACGCGCTAACCCACAATCGAGGGCTTTTTACCGTTTCGACGGTGCTGCCGAGCGGCTCGCGCGATTTGGGGCAGCAACAGCGCATCGAGCGGCACATTCGCAGCTACTTGCAGAAACGCGGCGTGCAAGCCCTGGTGCGCTTGGTAACCGCTGCCGATGCCTTTGAGGGTGCGTGCAAGCTTGTGGAAACCTACGGGATCGGCCCCCTAGTCCCGAACACGGTGTTGCTCGGCGACAGCGAATCAACCGAGAACCGCGAGAACTATTGCCGCACAATCGTGCAAATCCATCAGGCCCGTCGCAGTGTGGTAATCCTGCGCGAGAACCACGCGCGTGGATTCGGGCGGCGGCGGCGGATCGACGTATGGTGGGGCGGGAGTATGCAGGCCAATGGCGGCTTGATGTTACTGTTAGCCTATTTGATCCGCACGGATATCACCTGGCGCGACGCGACAATTTGCATCAAGCTCGTGGTCGCCGATCCGGGAGGCGTGCAAGCAGCCCGTACCAATCTCACCGGGCTGGTCAAGCAGCTACGGATTTCTGCGAAATCGCAAGTGATGCTTGAAGACGGGCGTTCCTTCGAGAAAATTCTGCACCAGTCCTCGCGGAGCGCTGATTTGATTTTCTTGGGCATGGCACCACCGGGTCCCGATTTCGTCAGTTACTACGAGCGCTTGCAAGCGCGTACGGCCAACTTGCCAACAACTGCATTCGTCCTGGCTGCGCCAGATTTCGCTTTCTCGGAAGTCCTTAGCGAAACCGGATCTGTCAGTTGAGCATTGCTGCTGTCCATCGCACTCGCGCATTGCCAAGCGTATCAACGAATACATCCAGATTTGTCCCAGGGTTTATTAACGTCGCAAGCTGCCAACGACGGCAGCGATCGCTGACAATTTAAGGACATTTTCTTCTTGACTAGTCACGATCTCAGCGCCAAGACGCGATGCCATGGAAGAGGTAGCGACGCCGCAAACTCGATCGCCCCACCCCGCATCCAGCAGGCTCAAGCTCAACAGCAAACCAATTGCTAGCTTCACATCACGAGCTTTGCTTCGATTTCGCTTGTTTGGCACAACGAAGGGATCGAGCTTCTGTTTCCATAAGGCGATATTTTTCTGTCGGCCTTCGATACGTGCTCCGCGTAAAGAGTTTGCCGCAGTTGATGGGAAAGACTTTAGAAACCATCCCAACAAACCAATCACCCTACATCGGCAGCAGGCTGACCTCAGACAAGTTTCAGTTCGACGGATCGCCCCAGACAGTAGGCTTTGCCTGGGCGGGCAGCACCATGCACAAAACCGATCGCAACCGATCGGCAACCATCCAAGACGTCTTGCAACTCTTGCAACTCTTGCAATTTCGGTTATACAGCTTGGTCGGGACCTGCGCGGATGACCTCAAAGAACTCCTCGCGGACGTGGAGATCGTCGCTCTGGGGGGTATGCTCGACGACTAAGCCGACAGGGGCTGAGAGATCCCCCAACTCGACTTAATCGGCAGCGTCGATTCGAGCATCCCACATCAGGCTGGAGCATTGATAAACTCGTTTGGACCCTGCTGTGGTTCTTGCCAAACTAGCGCTGGATGCTCGAGCGCGAGGATACGCTATGGTACCCGACCAGGCTCTTGTTCCGCCAAACTCAAGCCAAAAAATTCGGCGAGTTTTGTCGATTATGTTCTCGCCGCACTGCAAACCTGTCAGCCTTTAACGCTTAGCCTGCAGCATGTCAGCACCTCTTCCAACTGCCAGTAGGGCAACTCGATAATTCGCTCAAGACCGATGGCCGGTTCGACAGCATGGTGATTTCAGCTGCCAATACGCTAAAACCTCGCAATTCAAAATGATGCCTTGTATCTATTTGCACGGATTTGCGTCGAGCCCGAATTCGAGGAAGGCACGCTATCTTTGCGATCGCCTGCGAACGCTGGGAATTGAGGCAATTGTGCCCGACCTGAACCAAGGCGACTTCACGCATCTGACGCTGACGCGTCAACTAGAACAGGTTTCGGCGCTGATGTGCTCGCTGCCGGATAGTCCTATCTTGCTCTTCGGATCCAGCTTCGGCGGACTGACAGCTGCCTGGCTCGCGCAGCAACACGCGCGGATCGAGCGCCTCATTCTGCTCGCTCCCGCGTTCGATTTTCTCCAGCACTTCTCGTCCTGGTTGGATGCGGAGCAGCTGCAACGGTGGCAGGCAACTGGCACGATTGCGGTACATCACTACGGTGAGGGGCGATCGCTGCCGCTGCACTTCGGGTTCATACAAGACCTACAGCTTTACGACGAGCGGAAGCTGACGCGATCGCTGCCGACCCTAATCTTGCACGGCCGACACGACGACACGATCCCCCTTCAATCCAGCCGTGACTATATTGGCACCCACCCTGAGGAGGCACACCTGATCGAACTCGACAGCGACCACGCTCTCGGCGACGTGCTACCCGAGGTGTGGGAGGCGATCTCAGGCTTCCTCAACACCCCCCAGAACGGCAATCGCTCGGGTTGAGTCGGACTCATTAAAACCGACAATAAATGCTTGTTGCCTCAATGGGCGGCGACTTCCTTACTGGAGAACTTGCCGTACCGCCTCTCGAACGACGCAATGCTCGAAGCCACCCTACAGTTAAAAAGGCTCCAGCGGCGTTCGCGTTGCATTGTGTCGATCTGGATCGCTTTTGCCAGTGCTCTCGATCGCTTAAGGCTGTTGCTGGGCACACGGTATTTGAACGTACATATGTTGGGGCGCAACTCACTCGCAATATCTACCGAACGGTATTGCTTGGTTGGGGAAAAACCATTCATCAACGCAACTCGGGTCGCGGCGACTCGAAAGGAACGACCGTCGCTCAGGCAGCCTTGACGGACTCGGCTGGGATAACAACCAAGGCTACGGCGATCGCATCTTCATCCGGTTGCGAGATGTCAGCGCGGATACCGGGACCAAAGAAACGCTCGATCTTAGTGACACGTTCCTGCCACGCAGCAAGGTCGAAGCAAGGCGAATCGAATTCGAGTACGAAGGCATACGCCCCTTCGACAACTGCTTCGCGGACGCTAAGCAACACCGGGCGTTCTTCATCCGTCGGACTCAATCCCAGCTTTTCCAAGGATTCGTCTAGATGTGCTTCGTGTCCGTAGCGATAGCGCGTGACGTTCTTTCGCAACTGCCCCAGAGTAGGAGTTGCCTGCCGATCGCGGAGAGCGAGGACGTCTGGGGTAGGGGTCTGGCTGTAGGGAGTTGGTCGCAGCTCGGCTGCTTTGAGTGCCAATCCGCCAAGAAAAATAGGTATGCCGTAGAAAAACCCTGCCAAATTCAGGGTAGCGTTGCCCGCGCCGTAAGCCACGAAACCAACGATTGCTAAGGCGCCACCGAGGAGCATTCCCCATTTTCCCAAAGAAATCTGACCTAGCATAGCTCGCGTGCGTTCGTGCTCCAAAAGAAACCGGGTTGTTTAAGAATAAAGGCCGGAGAGTCCGGTGTGGCAGAAGTGAAGCTAACACACTTGGATAGCAGTTGACCTGACCCGCCCGTTGCTGCCTGCGGCTGCTCTCGTCTAACCTGATTCTAGAGCCAGACGCGCTCGGATCCAGACAACACTCGGACAAACATGGTTGATGTAAATGCCTTACGGGAACGCGTAACTCGACTCGAAAGCCAACGCGATGTGCTCGTCCGACTGCTTGAGGAACCAGATCTCGGGACTTTACGCGTCGATGTCAATCAGGCAATTGAAGAACTCGACGACCTGCTCGAAGACTTCCAAGCAACATTTCCGACCGAATCTTGACGGGTTGGGAATAGTTACAGGAGCGTTACAGGAGCGGCAATATGCCGCGCGAATGACCGTCCCTCAGGCTCGCCAAACCCACTAGTTCCGGGGTAGCAGCTGAGCCTGTCGAGCTTGGAGTCCGAGCTCGGTCACGAGTCCGAGCAGTTCCTCGGTTGGAGCATCCTTCCCGCAGAAAACATCGATCGCGCCAGCGCGATTGCTGTCCTGAGGCTTATCAGCAGAGGAGTAAGCGATGATACGAGCGTGAGGTTGCAAGGCCTTGATCGCTGCAGAGGCTCGAAACCCATCCATCACCGGCATGTGCAAATCAACGATCGCTACGTCAGTTTGGTGCTGCTGGCAGAGACGCACGGCTTCCGCGCCATTACATGCAATGCCGACAACGCGAACATCGCTCCGTTTAGCAAGGGCGACTTTGAGGCTGAAGCGCGTCAGCTCGTGATCGTCGGCAACAAGTACTCGCAGTTGCGTTGGCGGTTCGGATACTAGCCCCAAAGCTCAGTTCCTCGAAAATCTAAACTAAACAAACACCAAATATTTTAAATTTACGATGGGAGCTTGCCCCTCTACCATACGAGGGAAGTCGTAAAGCCTCGATTCGATCGTCCTCGGGGAGCACCGGTCTGACAGCTGTCCCTACCGAGAGCCTGTAAGCTTATCGGCAGAGCGCACTGGAGAGACATGCAAATTTGCACGCCCGACTGGGTCAAACATGCCGCGTTTTATCAGATTTTTCCCGATCGCTTCGCACGCAGCACCAAACCCCAGGCCCTTGCCCGCAGCCGGACGCTGGATTTCGAGCGCGCAAATTACGAGTCGTGGACGGCGGGTCCCACGCTGCAGGGTTACAAGGGTGGAAATCTCTGGGGCGTTCTGAACCAGCTCGACTACATTCAAGACTTGGGTTGCAATGCACTGTACTTAACGCCAATTTTTCAGTCAGCGAGCAACCACCGCTACCACACTCACGACTACTACCAAGTCGATCCGATCCTGGGCGGTAACGAGGCGCTCCTGGCGTTACTGGAAGCCGCACATCGGCGAAACATGCACGTGGTACTTGATGGCGTGTTCAATCATGCCAGTCGCGGCTTTTATTACTTCAACGACATTCTCGAAAACGGGCCGCACTCGCCGTGGGTCGAGTGGTTTCGTATCGAAGGCTGGCCGCTCTCGGCATACGACGGCAGCTTGCCTGCTAATTACGTCGGCTGGAACGACAATCGATCGCTGCCGGTCTTCAACCACGGCCATCCCGACGTTCGCGAGTACATCATGCGCGTGGGCGAATACTGGATCGAACAAGGCATCGATGGCTGGCGGTTGGACGTGGCCGGCGAAATCGAAGCGCCGGGATTCTGGCAGGAATTCCGCGATCGCGTCAAGGCGCTAAACTCCGAAGCATACATCGTCGGCGAGGTGTGGGAAGACTCGCGACAGTGGCTGGATGGAACGCAGTTCGATGCGGTCATGAATTATCTATTCTGCGCGTCGACGATTGCGTTTGTGGCGGGCGATCGCGTGCAAATGGACTTGGTGAAACTGCCACCGTATGAGCCATATCCGGCGCTGGATGCTGCGGGCTACGCGGCGAAGATCGAGGACTTGCTAGCACTGTATCCCTGGGAGATCCAGCTCGCGCAATTCAACCTACTGGACAGTCACGACACCGCACGGCTGCTGACCATTGCGGGCGGCGATCGCGCGAGTGTTTTGCTCGGGACGTTACTACTGATAACGTTCCCGGGTGCGCCGTGCATTTACTACGGCGATGAAGTTGCGCTGCCAGGAGCATTCGACCCAGATTCGCGACGCTGTTTCCCACCGGAGGCAGAGTGGGATCGAGACCTACTCGACGCTCACAAGCGCTTATTAACCTTACGTCGCGGGCATCCGGCGCTACAAACCGGCAATTACCGCGTGATATCGGCGCAAGGGATGTTGTATGTCTTCGCACGCTCGCTGGACGCTGAGGAATTGACAGTTGTCGTAAATGCCGGACTGGAGGAAGCTTCGGCAACCATCCAAGCAGGTGCGCTGCGATCGCAGCCGACCCGAGTGTTGTACGGTAGCGCGCGGCTCGCAGCAACCGATGGCAACCTCAGCATTCGCGTCCCGGCCCGCAGCGGCTGTATTTTGGGGTAGGACGCGCGAGCAAACCGCCACCGTCTCATATTGGGTGCCGGCATCCGTAGAATTGGCGTTGCCGTTCTCCCTCGTAGTTGCCCACCGGCAATCGCCATAGTTGAAGATTAGCCTGACGGCATGCCCACGGGGTTTAACCACCGCAACAACTCGCGTTTGAGGCGTTTGAGGTCGCGCGACAGTTCTTGTTTGACCCACTGCGCGATCGCGTCGACGGGCGTAAATGATACGCCTGCCTGCCAGTCGAAGTCCTGAGAACAAGGCGTATTGTGATTGCCGGGCAGGACGATAACGCTCGCGCGACCGGGTAAGCGCTCCTGTAAAACGGGGAGCAACTCGCTGCTTTGGTCGATATCGTCTTTTTGGAACCGCACGAGCAGCGTCCGAGGGATGTTGTAATCGCTGGCCGCGATCGCGAGCGTTGCTGCTGGTGAGGGCGAGAACTCGATCGTGCCAGGTGGTGTGAAATCGAGCTGTTCGAGCAATGGAATTGCCCGACGAGCTGGGTAATTGTTGTATGCCATGAGGATATTCCCGGCGCGATCGGCTCCGTACAAGCTGCCGATCAAAACCTGGATCTTGCAGCCCATGCTGTGCCCGAGTCCGTAGACAGGCAGGTACTGACCCGAGAGTGCGGGTGTTGATTGCAGTCGCTGCAAGGTAGTCTCGAAGCGGCTCAGGGCTTGACGGGCAATTTGCTTGTGCTCGAAGCCGTTCGCGAATGGCGTCGCTACGATCGCGTAACCGTCTTTGGCTAATTGCTCCAGCAGCCAGCGGTAGACAAGCTGCGGTGCGGAGCCGACAAACGCCCCGCCTAAGAAGTGGATAATGCCTGTGGGCTGACTCGGTACGAGCGTCCAACTACTTGCAACCTCTTGCCATTCCATCGACTCTTGCCGCTCCAGGACATCTGTACATTTGTCGGGTTTGATGCGCTCATTTCGGTAGCCCTACCGCTCTCCGTCATTGTATGTATGCGCAACCGTTCAGAACGAGCCGGCCGACAACGCCCTTGCAAAACGCGATCGCGTCTGCTTTAGTGTCTTAAGCTAATTGCAACTGCGATCCTCGCGAAAGAGAAGTTGCACGCGGTCGCGCGCGATAGGGGTATGGGCTTAGTCGGGGGCGATGCACTTTAAAATAAAGAACCGCTGCACTCCCAGACAGACGCCTTCTTCTCCCCGCGCCCACTTCAATAAATTATGTCCGCTCTTGCTGCCCGTCCCACCTTTCCTCTTACCGCGATTGTTGGTCAAGAAGCTATCAAGCTCGCACTGTTGTTAGCCGCTGTCGATCCGGGCCTGGGCGGTGTGGCTATTGCGGGCCGGCGCGGGACGGCGAAGTCGGTCATGGCCCGAGCCGTGCGATCGCTACTCCCGCCCATTGAGGTCGTTGCCGGGTCCCTTGCCAACTGCGATCCGAAGTCACCCGATACCTGGGATGACGATACTGGCTCGCGCTGGGGCGATCGCCCCAGCGCGGACGTGCCAACAGCTGTCATTCCAGCTCCTTTCATACAAGTACCTCTCGGTGTCACCGAGGATCGCTTGCTCGGGTCGGTGGACGTGGAGCAGTCGATGCGGCGCGGCGAGCCCGTGTTCCAGCCCGGACTGCTGGCACAAGCCCATCGTGGTGTCCTGTACGTCGATGACATCAACCTGCTCGACGACCAAATCGCCAACCAATTGCTTGCCGTCCTCAGCGATGGTGTCAATCGCATCGAGCGCGAGGGCATCAGTATCGCTCACGCTTGCAGACCGCTGCTCGTAGCCACCTTCAATCCCGACGAAAAGGATCTGCGCGAGCACTTGCGCGATCGCATTGCTATCACCCTCTCGGCCGACGGCGTCCTCGACCTCGATGCCCGCGTTCAAGCTAGCGATCGCGCCCTGAATTTTGCTACTTCTCCAGATGCTTTCCTCGCCCAGTACGACCGCGATCTCGATGCCCTGCGGACCGATATCGTCCTCGCCCGCGAGTGGCTGACCGGTGTCGCGATCGCTCCCGAGCAAATCCGCTACCTCGTCACCGAAGCCCTGAACGGCGCTGTTCGGGGCCATCGTGCCGAACTCTTTGCCTTGCGCATCGCGAAGGCAGCTGCTGCCCTCGACGGTCGCGATCGCGTCTCTGCCGACGACTTACGTCGCGCGGTGGAGTTGGCGATCGTGCCGCGCGCCACCATCATTCCCACCCCGCCGGAAGACCAGCCACCACCACCGCCGCCGCCACCCCAGGATCGCCAAGACGAAGACGATTCCGAACCCGAACCGCCCGAAAACGATACCGACGATGACGCCCAAGACGAGCCCGAGAGCGAACCGCCCGGTATTCCCGATGAGTTTGTTTTCGATGCCGAGGGCGTGACGATCGACCCGAACGTGCTCTACTTCGCTCAGCTCGCCCGCAGCCAAGCCGGTGCGGGCAGTCGCGGTATCGTGTTCTCCAACGAACGCGGTCGTTATGTCAAACCAATGTTGCCGCGCGGTCCCGTCCGCCGCATTGCCGTCGATGCCACCCTCCGCGCTGCTGCTCCTTATCAAGCGGCCCGCCGCCGTCGCTACCCCGATCGTCGGGTCGTTGTCGAGCAAAGCGACCTACGTGCCAAGCGCCTCGCTCGAAAAGCCGGTGCCTTGGTTATTTTTGTGGTTGATGCGTCGGGGTCGATGGCACTCAATCGCATGCAGTCCGCCAAAGGTGCCGTGTTGCGTTTGCTGGCTGCGGCTTATGAAAACCGCGATCGGATTGCCTTGATCCCCTTTCGGGGCGAGCGTGCCGAAGTGCTGTTACCGCCTACGCGCTCGCTATCGCTCGCGCGTCGCCGTCTCGAGAAACTGCCCTGCGGCGGCGGCTCTCCCCTCGCTCACGGTCTGGTACAAGCCGCGCGCCTGAGCGTCAATGCCCTGCGTGCGGGCGATGTCGGACAAACCATCATCGTGGCGATCACCGACGGCCGCGGTAACGTCCCCCTAGCGCGATCGCTGGGCGAGCCATTCCCCGAAGGTGAAAAGCCCGATATCAAGAGCGAACTGCTTGATATAGCAGCGCGTTTGCCCGCAGCGGGGATAGAGCTACTCGTTATCGACACAGAAAATAAGTTTGTTTCCACCGGCTTTGCCAAAGCCCTCGCCGAACGCGCTGGCGGCAATTATTATCACTTGCCGAAAGCGGGCGATCGCGCGATCGCTGCAGCTGCCCAACAAGCCATGGCACAACTGCGCTGACAACAGGCACCTGAGCTGACAACACGAACGGTTTGTGGGGATAGCGGCTAGGCACCGCTGTTTCACGATGGGGTAGTCCTGAAGTGCGATCTCGTGCTGGGTTAGAAGCATGGCTGTGAGGGTTCTGCACCTGCGCCACCTTCTCCTTGCAAGGCTACCAACTGCAGAATCCTTCCAAAAAAGAGTGTTGCCCCATATAATTTCGATAAAAAATAAAAAGAGCCTCCGACTGGAGGCTCTCGCTCGATATACCCTCGAGGTGGCTTCGGGATGGTGCGTGCTAGCGGAGCTGGAGCGTCTTCTGTTCTTCGAACAGGTGAATCGTGTCTACGAAGCGTGCGGTCTTCGACTGGTTGGAGATAACCAGACTTTGCGTACGTGCGCCGCCATGGAAGAAGCGAACGCCTTCCATCAGCGTGCCAGGGGTGATGCCGCAGGCAGCAAACAGCACCGTCTCGCCGCTAGCAAGCTCCTCTGCGTCGTAGACCCGATCGGGATCGTCGATGCCCATGGACTTCAGGCGCTCGATGTTGCTTTCTTTGCTCTCGCCAATAAGTCCGGTCTTGACAATCGAAGGATCGTAGATGAGCTGACCCTGGAAGTGACCGCCGAGCGCGCGCATGGCAGCAGCGGAAATCACGCCTTCGGGAGCAGCACCAATACCCATGAGTGCGTGAACGTTCGTGCCGGAAAACGCACAGGACAGTGCTGCCGATACATCCCCGTCGCTGATCAAACGGACGCGCGCGCCAGAATCGCGAACTTCTTGAATCAGGCGTTCGTGGCGGGAGCGATCCATAATCACCACCACCAATTCCTCGACTTTGCGATCTAGGCACTCGGCGATGATCTTGAGGTTTTCGGTAGGGGTTTTACGGATATCGACTTTACCGCGGGCGGCGGGAGGGGCAGCCAGCTTGCGCATGTAGAAGTCCGGAGCGGCGAACAATCCGCCTTTTTGGGAAATTGCCAACACTGCCATCGAACCATCCTGACCGTGGGCAACTAAGTTCGTGCCTTCACAAGGATCGACGGCAATGTCGATTTCGATAAGCTCTTCAGGGTTACAGAAGGTCTTGGCGTCCGGGCGGGTGCAGATACCGACTTCTTCTCCGATGTAAAGCATGGGCGCTTCGTCGCGTTCCCCTTCACCGATAACGATGCGACCGCGCATGTAAATTTCGTTCATGCGTTGGCGCATGGCTTCTACCGCCACTTCATCGGCAGTGTTTTTCTCGCCCTTGCCCATCCAGCGAGCCGAAGCGATCGCGGCTTTTTCGACGACTTCGATGATCTCAAGTCCTAGCGTATTCTCCACGGAACGAGCTCCTCCCGACTGCCTTTAGATTTTGTTCGGATTTCCGGTTCAAGACAGAGTCTACCAGACGCTGGGGGCGCAATCGCTGGAAGGGGATCGCGGTCTGCAGTCAAGTATCAACCCGAATTAACGGCGATCTCGCATAATTTGGAAGTAGAAACTCGGCCGGTGCTTCAAGCTTGCAACCGGTTTTAACGGATGACTTGCTGGATGTACGACTATGCTGGATTTTTTTAATCAACTTTTCAAGCGCCATCCGGAACGCATGCGGGCTGATGTGGAGATTTACACCTGGCAAACATGCCCGTTTTGCATTCGCGCCAAATTACTGCTGTGGTGGAAGGGTGTCAACTATAAGGAGTACAAGATCGACGGCGATGGCGGCGCGCGCGCGCGCATGGCGCAGCGAGCTAACGGCAAACGGACGGTGCCGCAGATTTTTGTCAACGACCAGCACGTGGGCGGTTGCACCGAGCTCTACCAACTCGATGGGGCCGGGCAACTCGACCCGTTGTTAGAGCAGGCTGCTGGTGGGTCGTAGGTCGGGACGCGATCGCAACAATATTGACATCGATCCGGTTTTGGCAGGGTTGGACGCGACGGCATTCGAGCAACATTGCCGTTGGATGCAGCGGGCGATCGCGCTGGCCGCACGGGCGGGCGACGCCGGAGAAGTGCCGGTGGGTGCCACGGTCGCGGACGGCGAGGGCAATTGGATGGCGGATGGCGAGAACCGCAAGGAACGCGATCGCGATCCGACTGCTCACGCAGAAGTGGTGGCAATTCGCGCAGCGGCGCGATCGCGCGGGGATTGGCGATTGAGCGACTGTACGCTATACGTAACGCTCGAACCCTGTCCGATGTGTGCAGGAGCGATCGTGCACTCGCGGTTGGGGTTGCTAGTGTACGGTGCAGACGATCCGAAAACGGGCGCGATTCGCACGGTGGAGAACCTACCCGATAGTGCGGCGTCCAACCATCGCCTATCGGTCCTCGGCGGCATCCTGGAAGCCGAGTGTCGGGAACAGTTACAAGCTTGGTTTGGTAGCAAGCGCGGTTGAAGCGATCGCTGGCTCACGCCCAAGCAAATACGCCTATAGGCTGACTGTTTGAGTGGGGAAGTATCCATACGAGCATCAGAAATAACTCTGCAAACTGCAATCGTTGGACCTGCGAAAACGTTTTGCCACAAGAACTCATAACTCAGTTCGAGATTCAACCGCCGGAGGGCGTCGGTCCCCTGAGACTAGGTATGATGCACCCACAAGTTAAGGATGCGCTCTCAACTTTTTCCAAACTATGGGTTGAATCAGACGTCTAAAACGACTCTCGTTTACGCGTACGGCAATAGCCTCCATATTGAATACGGTGGTGACGGCCGGGCCCTGTTCATCGGCGTTAGTTCCTACAAGGAAAGTGGATGCGACTAACGTTTCAAGGCCTAGGGCAAACGCATACAGATTTCTGTGCTACGACCGAATAAGGGTTTCAGCGACCTGGAGTGCTTGAACTTAGGTCCCTGTTCTCAACAAGACCAGTTAAGCCTCGCTGATTGCGAAAATCGAGCTGAGATTTCGAGTATGCGTTTGCCTGCGTACTTGGGAGGCACGAGGCGTACGGCGATCGCCCAACGGCTTAGAGCAACTCGGGGCAATTGCTAAGCAGCTGGGCTATTCCAAGCGCTCGCGGCGCTGTAAACCTCTTACAATAGCTCGGACGTGTTGAGGGCGGAACTCGTGAACATTTTGGTTGTGGGTGGTGGCGGTCGCGAACACGCGATCGCTTGGGCGCTGCTGCGATCGCCACAGGTCGAGCGCGTCTTTTGTACCCCCGGTAACGGCGGCACGGCCACCCTAACCGGTTGTGAGAACGTCGCGATCGCGTCAGACGACTTCAACGCGATCGCGCATTTCGCCCGCGATCGCGATATTGCTTTCGTTGCAGTGGGACCAGAAGCACCGCTGGCCGACGGTATCGCCGATGCTCTAGCCGCTGCTGACATCCCTGTTTTCGGTCCGAGGCGTGCTGCCGCCCAGCTTGAGGCCAGCAAATCCTGGGCCAAAGAGCTGATGCTGGCTGCCGGCGTGCCGACGCCCCCCGCCCGCACCTTCACGGATCCCGATGCCGCCCACGCTTACTTGGACGATTGCGGCGCGCCAATCGTCGTCAAAGCTGATGGCTTGGCTGCTGGAAAGGGCGTTACGGTGGCGATGACACTCGAACGCGCCCATGAGGCGATTGACGATCTTTATCACGACGGAGCGAGCGACCTCCGCAAGGTCGTGATCGAAGACTATTTGCACGGGCAAGAAGCCTCCGTCTTAGCACTGACCGATGGACTTTCCGTGCGCACGTTGCTCCCCGCCCAAGACCACAAGCGCATTGGCGAAAGGGACACCGGACCGAACACCGGCGGGATGGGGGCTTATGCACCTGCCCCGCTGATTTCCCCCGAGCTATTGCAGCGCATTGAAACCGAGGTTTTGCAGCCAGTTGTTGCGACCCTCCACGATCGTGGCATCGATTACTGTGGCGTCCTCTATGCCGGGTTGACGATCGCTCCCGATGGAACCTTTAAGGTGTTGGAGTTCAACTGTCGGTTCGGCGATCCGGAAACTCAAGCTATCCTGCCGTTGCTGGTCACGCCCCTGGACGCACTGATGCTGGCCTGCATCGAACGCCGGCTCGGCGACATGCCACCGCTACAGTGGCGGGTGGGCAGCGCGCTCTGCGTCGTTGCAGCATCGCGCGGCTATCCCGGAACTTACAATACCGAACATCCGATTGCCGGATTGCCTGCGGCACCAGCAAGTACTACCGGCAACGAGATTGTCTTCCATGCAGGGACCAAACTCGTAGGCGATCGCGTTTTGACCGCAGGCGGGCGGGTGCTCGGCGTCACGGGGCTCGGTGCCGATCTCGAGCAAGCGGCGGCGGCAGCCTATGGAGCGATCGACGCGATCGACTTTGAGGGGATTTACTACCGCCGCGACATCGGTCACCATACTTTGGCAACACCGGATGCAGGGGAGGGAAAGGGTAATGCGCTAGACTCGCAATAATATGTCGGAATCAGGCATATTGCCTAGTACAAACCCTTCACACTGCATGCCCTGTTTATATCAAGCATGCTCGGCAACCTTCCATAACGCAGCTCTTGCTGTCGTCCTCGCCAAGTTAGCCCCTTGATTGCTCTACTAACAGCCCTGCGCGCCCTGCTCGCACGGTGGTGGTCGGACTTTACCTTGCAAACGCGACTCATGGCAGTTGCGACGCTTGTCGTATCGCTCGTCATGAGCGGGTTGACGTTCTGGGCAGTCAATACCGTACAGCAGGACGCTCGCGTCAACGACACGCGCTTCGGTCGCGACCTGGGGCTATTGCTGTCGGCGAACGTCTCGCCGCTAATTGCCGAAGATAACCTGACGGAAGTTGCGCTTTTTACTGGGCGTTTTTTTAGCAGTACATCTAGCGTGCGCTATATCCTTTATGCGGATCGCGACGGCAAGATATTTTTCGGCATTCCTTTTTCTGAAGCCGAACGCCAAAACGACCTGACGATCCAGCGCCGCATCCAGCTTCCTGAAAGCTACGCTAGCGACACCAAGATCCCGCTGGTGCGTCAGCATTTGACGCCAAACGGCGAGGTTACCGACGTATTTGTGCCGCTGCGCCACGAGGGTATGTATCTTGGGGTTATGGCTGTCGGGATCAACCCCAACCCCACCGTTGTAGCTTCCTCGCATCTAACGCGGGACGTGACGATCGCGGTGTTTATCTCGATCTGGGCAATGGTTATCCTCGGTGCGGTTTTTAACGCCTTGGCGATTACGCGCCCGATTAAAGAGTTGCTCGTTGGCGTCAAGAACATCGCGGCGGGTAATTTCCAACAACGCATCGAGCTACCGTTCGGCGGCGAACTTGGCGAGCTGATCTGTAGTTTTAATGACATGGCCGAGCGCCTTGCCCGCTACGAGGAACAGAATATCGAGGAGATGACCGCCGAGAAGGCCAAACTCGAGACCTTGGTATCGACGATCGCCGACGGTGCGGTGCTGCTCGATACGCAGCTGCAAGTCCTGCTCGTCAACCCGACGGCTCGGCGCATCTTTGGTTGGGAAGGACGCCTGCTCGATGGGAAAAATGTCATCGACCACCTCCCGGCAGCGGTTGCGATCGAGATCGCCAAGCCCCTCGCCCAAATCGCAGCTGGTGAAGAACTCGAGCCCCCACCGCCCGACCGCCACCACCACGGTCACAGCGGTGAATTCCGCATTGCCTTGAGCGAACCGAGCGATCGGACTGTGCGCATTTTGCTCACCAGTGTGTTCGATCAATACCGCGAAAGTGTCAAAGGCATTGCCATTACCGTGCAGGACATCACTCGCGAAGTGGAATTGAACAAGGCTAAAAGTCAGTTCATCAGTAACGTTTCCCACGAATTGCGGACGCCGCTATTTAATATCAAGTCTTTCATCGAAACCCTGTACGAATACGGCGAAGAACTGTCCGAACAAGAGCGGCGCGAGTTCTTACAAACCACCAACAGCGAAACCGATCGCCTAACGCGTTTGGTCAACGACGTGTTAGACCTATCGCGGCTGGAATCTTCGAAAGTGTATTCGATGAGCGCAGTGGACCTCGCCCAACCAGTCGAGCAGACCTTGCGCACCTACCACCTCAACGCGCGCGACAAGGGCATCGAATTGTCCCATGACATCTACCCCCACCTCCCGACTGTGTTGGGCAACTACGACCTATTGCTGCAAGTGTTTGCCAACCTCCTGGGCAACTCACTAAAGTTCACCCAGGCAGGGGGGCGAGTTATCATCCGGGCGTACCCCCTCGACCCAGACTCCGGCTTGTGCAACGAGCGATCGTGCGTTCGCGTGGAAATCTCCGACACCGGTATCGGTATCGCACCAGAGGATCAAGAGGCTATCTTCGATCGCTTTTTCCGCGTGGAAAACCAAGTGCACACTCTCGAAGGCACGGGCTTAGGTTTGTCGATCGTGCGCAACATCATCGAGAAGCATCACAGCCAGGTACACCTGGCAAGCGAGGTTGGGGTTGGCACCACGTTTTGGTTCGACCTCGTAACGTACCGAGCGGCTGCATCGTCGGGGGCTGCGCCCGAGTCTGCAGCCCAACCAGTGCCAGTAACTTCGCCTGCATCGCCCTCCCTACAATCACCCACAACTGCCGAACACGTGCTTTTACAGTAAGTTGCCATCGAGAAGGCCCGCTCTCTGGAATCGAGTGCTATCGCTGCATGGCTTCAGTAATCGCCGCGGCTGCCTAGCCTGTATTATTCATGAAATCTTATGCAGAGACCCTAAACCTTTTGCCGTGCAAGGATTGCAGACTTTTTCGCTCAATATCAGTACGTTTCTATACACGTAGATTGGAGTCTAGTCAGAGCAATGGTTTGAGGCTTCGGCAAAATCTTCGTGAATAATCCAGGCTAGACCAACTCGGGACTGTCTGGCCAAGATTTTTATAGCGGGACGGATCGCTGCTCGGCGTCGAGCCAGTTCAGATAGCCGATGCTGCTATATACGCATTCAGTATCTTGCGGCGATCGACATTGAACAAAAAGCGATCTCAAAACGACGAATCGATGCCCATCCAAATACCAAATTCGGAAAAATCCGATACGAATAGTAAGTGTCGGGTTCGCGAGATTAGTCCTCATGCCGGTAAAGCTCCACATCGATGTCGCCGAGTCCTCTGAAGAACCGCGCTCCCCCCCTCCTCTCCCCCCTCCAATGCCCGAGTGAAGGAAAAGCTACAGGCTCTCTACTGGCTCAAGTCCGGGTATGCTTCCCAAGCAACCCAGGTTGCCAGCCTCCTCGGACGTACCCGTGTCGCCGTCTCGTGCTGGCTTCAGGGACTACCCCGGCGGCGGCTTGAGTGCCCTCACCTTGCCCAAGCCGCGCTCCGGCGGGGGACCTTTAAAAATTGCGCGGGACAGTTCCGGCACCGGCAAGATGGCTGGCAGTGCAGAACGCCTACCCGATGCGGGGGACGTGTTCGATCTGGGCGTAACCGCTGAACACGAGGAACCGGCCCTGCGTTTCCAGGCGGTTGATCCGCATGGTGACACCGTCGAGATTGAAGCGATCGAGGTCGACCATATTGTTGAGAATATCGCCCATTACACCCGTCAGCTTGCCAGACAGGTCGCGCCGATCCTCGGGGATAGCTTCGTCGCGAAACTGTAGGCTGTTGAAGCGGATGCGACGGCGACGCTCGACGCCGAGCGTGCAACTCAGCGCCAGGGGAACTGCACGCTCGCTCCATCGCGCAGCAGCTTGTAAATTCACGCCGTTGTTGGGGAGCAGCTCCATCTTCACGTTACCGAACGAAACAGGCGCGCCGTCCGAGAGCGATAGGAGCTGCGGATCGGTCAGGTTCTCCAGGCGCTGGCGAATTAGGGGTGCCTCAAAGGCAGTATTGATATCCGGTTCAGCCAGCTTGACTTGCGCGATCGCCTGCGTCGGTTGTTTGAGGGCGATACCCCCCTTGAGCACGGAGCCGAAGTCAAGCACGACGGCATCGGTTTCGAAGTTCAGTTCCTCTGCCCGAAATGCCTTGCGGATCACTAACCCGCGCCCGCTCATCTTGAAGCTGTCAATGCTGCCTTGCAACAGTTTGCCGGGCGGAGAGCAGCGAACCTCAACATCAACTAGATCGCTGTGGGTAAACAAGTGACGAATCGTCTTACTGGCAACCGAGTTGAGGAGATTCTCGCCCCAATCCTTGCCTTGGCTGTCTTGAAAACCCGTGAAACCACCGAGCATGAAGTTATTGCCCAAAGAGGGTACTCAGCTCCTTTGTAACAAAATCTTAAGCCCCCGACAATCGCACGCTGCCTGGGGGATTGATAGGAACGCTCATCGCAACGCTTGGAGCATCTGCCACTAGAGGGGAGCCCGCACGCCGGCAGCGGTCGCGCTAGTCGAGCGATCGGGGTACTGAAGTTAACTTCCGAGTTGACACTCGCGCTCGCCGCATTAGGTCGCACGCAAGTACGCTTCGATAAAGGCATCGAGGTTGCCGTCAACTACGTCGCCGACTGCACTGGTTTCCACATTCGTCCGCAGATCTTTGACCATCTGGTAAGGATGGAAAACGTAGTTGCGAATTTGGTTTCCCCAGGCAGCTTCCACGACATCCCCGCGAATTTCAGCGATCTGCTGTGCGGCTTGTTCTTGGGCAATGACCAGCAACTTAGCCTTCAGCAAGGCGATCGCCTTCTCGCGGTTTTGCAGTTGCGATCGCTCTTGGGTACAGCGAACGGCTATACCGGTGGGCAGGTGCACGACTCGCACCGCAGTCTCAACTTTATTGACGTTCTGTCCGCCTTTGCCTCCGGAGCGCGAGGTTGTTATTTCGAGGTCTTTTTCGGGAATCTCAACGTCGCTTACCGATGCTTCATCGAGGGCGGGCATCACTTCAATACCCGCGAAGCTAGTTTGGCGTTTGCCATTGGCGTTGAACGGCGAGATCCGGACTAAGCGGTGGGTGCCCTTTTCACCGCGTAAGTAGCCGTAGGCAAAGCGTCCGTCGACTTCCAACGTTGCCGACTTGATGCCGGCTTCGTCGCCTTCAGAGAGTTCGGCCAGATGAATGCGGTAGCCTTGTCGCTCGGCCCAGCGCGTATACATCCGCAGCAACATCTCGGCCCAATCCTGGGCGTCCGTGCCGCCGGCCCCCGCATTAATCGTCAGCACGGCACCGCGCTCGTCGTAGGGGCCGGAAAGCATTTGTTCTACATCCCAGCGATCGAGCTCGCGATTGAGCCGCGTCAGGGTCTCAGTCGCTTCGGCTAAAAGCAGGTCGTCGCTATCCTGGTCGAGTAGCTCGACGATCGCCTCGGAGTCTTCCAAACCCGCTCGCCACTGTCGGTAAACTTCAAGACTGGCTTTGCGGCCGTCGAGGCGCTGGATCAACCGCTGAGCTGCGTCCGGTTCGTCCCAAAACTCCGGCTGGGCAGCAGTTTGCTCTAGGTCATGAATCTCTGCATTTAGGGCAGCCGGGTCAAAGATAGTCCTGGACTTTGTCCAGGCGCTCGGCTAATGCTCGGACTTCACGCTTGAGTTCTGTGGTTTCCATTCGCAATCTGCAGGATCGGCCGGCTTGAGATTCTAGGCTAGCTTATCCCAACTCGCCCTCCCTGCGCGGTCAAACCACGGCGCGATTCGAGGGCTGCAATTATTGTTAATCGGTCTTGTCCGCACCGAGATCGTTACCGCTCTCTACCCGCTCATTACAACTGGCAGGAACGGGATCGTACCCGCCAGGGTGGAACGGATGGCAGCGGAGCAAGCGCTGGATTGCAAGACAACTGCCCGTCCAAGGACCGAATCGTTCGATCGCTTCGAGCGCGTACTGCGAGCAGGTGGGCTGAAAGCGACAGGTGGGCGGAAACAGCGGCGAGATGAAGGTACGATAGCCGCGGATAAATGCCAGCAAAACAAATTTCACGGTTCGCGTGCCCCCTAAGATGGTGGTATCCCGGCGACGCACATCGCCATCGGGTCCGGATCGATTTCGAGCGTGCTGTTTCAGTTGTATCTGTTCTCTCAATCGCCGTTTGCCTTTGCCGAGTCCGCCCTGCACCCGACGATCTTGATTGCGGTCGTGGCATTCTTGGCGGCAACGATTGTTTTGGCGGAAACCCTTAGCCGCCTAATGCCGAGCGATCCCGAGCTGACGCGCAAGATCGTGCACGTCGGCTCGGGTAATGTCATTTTGCTGGCATGGTGGTTTGGGATCCCAGCTTGGATCGGGATCGCGGCATCGGCGATCGCTGGGGCGATGGCGTTGCTATCTTACGTGGTGCCGCTGTTGCCGAGCATCAACAGCGTCGGGCGCAAAAGTTTCGGAACGTTTTTCTACGCTCTGAGCATGGGCGTCCTGGTGGCGTGGTTCTGGCCGCTCGATCGCCCGCAGTTTGCCGCAATCGGAATTTTGGTCATGGCTTGGGGCGATGGTATGGCAGCGATCGTCGGCTCGCGTTTCGGGCAACATCAGTACCGCGTCCTCGGCTCGACGAAAAGTTGGGAGGGATCGCTGGCGATGGCGACTGCAAGTTTTATCGCAACCAGCCTGGTGTTGCTGAGCGTACAAGGCACGCTGTGGCAAACGTGGGCGATCGCGCTCGCCGTGGCGGCTCTGGCAACCGTGTTGGAGGCGGTTTCGCAGTTGGGTATCGACAACCTGACTGTCCCGCTGGGCAGCGCGGCATTCAGTTTTTGCTTATCCCAGTGGTGGCTGTCGTAGCCACTAGAACCCGCGTTCGCTCTGCTTGCTCGTATCGGTTGCAGCGCTCGCTGTCCGGAAAACCGTTGCCAAGCCACCCCCTCGCGCGACCTGCCGGAACCTTTGGGACCGCACCAACGGTCTGGGTCACCGATGTGAGGTCGAGCTGAGGCAACCCAGATGAATTGTCTATGGCTGGGAGTGATAGCGCTATTGGGTGGGCTGTGGGGAGCAGTTCCAGTGCAGGCGGGCGTTCTCGATCGCGTTGCCGCAACCGGCACACTCGTGGTGGGGGCGCGCCAAGACTCGGTTCCATTTGGTTACATTGACGCCGACGGCCAGTGGGTAGGCTTCTCCCTGGAGATCTTGGAACTCGTGCGCCTACAAACAGAGCGCGAACTCGGCCGGCCGGTGCAGCTGGAATTGGTTGTCGTCACCCCACAAGATCGGTTTGACAAGATCGAGAACGGCTCGATCGCGATCGAATGCGGCTCGACAACGATTACCTGGGACCGCGATCGCCGCGTTGATTTTTCGCTGAGCTATTTCATCAGCGGGACGCAACTGCTCGCCCCAGTAGGTAATGCCTTAGAAACCATTTCAGACCTGGCAGGCAAGCGCATTGGCGTCGTTCCCGAAACCTCCAATGCGGCTAATGTGAGGACGCTGCAACCAGCCGCAGAATTGGTACCGGTAGGCGATCGCGCAACGGGTTTGTCAAAACTGGAAGCTGGGGAAATCGATGCATTTGCCAGTGATGGCATCATGCTAGCCGGCTTGCGTGCCGCGGCTGCACAACCTCTGGCCTGGGAAGTCGTGCCCGATCGTCCGCTGCAAGAAGAAAGCTATGCCTGTAGCTTGCCTGAAGACGATTCGCGCTGGCGGGATTTGGTCAACTTCGCGATCGCCCGGTACCTGCAGGGCGTCATCAGCGATCGCCTAGAGATGGTCGACATTTACGAGCAATGGTTTGGCGAGAGCGGCGTTCTGCCCTATCCGCGCGAAGCGATCGACGCTTACTACAGTGCCATTCTCTACAGCGTCGAGTGGATTCCGTTCGGATCGGAACTTTACTAGTAGATTCCAGTTTTCTCAACTGCTCGCGCACGACTCGCGGCGATCGCGTCGCCGAAGAAACTCCAATTAATTCAATGTATCGAGGTCGATCGCGCGCATCCCGAACCAGATACAACGCGGACGGATTCAACGAGCTTGCCCGAGCGCGATGATTTCAGCGACCCGAACGCGGTGGGAGTTTATTTGCCGAGTAAGCTTTTATTGACACCCTACAGAAGATAAATCCGAGAGGCGTCGAGAACGTGAGTGGAATCATGCGCGGAATCACGCGCGGAGTCTCACGCGGACTCCGCAGACTCAATCGGCTTAGGAGCTGGATATTGCTGGCGGCGGCTGCCGCGGTCGTCGTATTGGCACCGCAGGCGATCGCGCAGGATCGCCTTCCAACCGAACGCTTTGTCGGTTCGCTGGAGCTGGTTTACCGCTTCGAGCGCAACATGCCGACGGGGGTCGCGGTCTCCCAAGGTAGGCGAGTATTCGTGAATTTCCCGCGCTGGGGCGATATCGTACCCTACACGGTTGCGGAAATCCGCGGCGACGACCTGGTACCGTTTCCCAATGCCGCGCTCAACGAACCCGCACCCGAAGCGCCGGAGCGAACGCTGCTGTCGGTGCAAAGCGTTGTCGTCGATCCGCTCGATCGCCTGTGGCTGCTGGATACGGGCAGCATCGAGTTTCAACCCACCAGTCCGGGGGGTCCAAAACTCATCTGCGTCGATCTGACAACGAACGAAATTCTCCAGACTATTGTGTTTCCGCCCGAGGTGGCATTGCCGACAACGTACCTGAACGACGTACGCTTCGACCTGCGGCGCGGTAGGGCCGGTCTGGCATTTGTCACCGATTCGTCGCTCAGCGGTCCCAATGCCATCATCGTGGTGGATCTGGCAACGGGACGCAGTTGGCGGCGACTGAACGACCATCCCTCAACCAAAGCCATTCCAGATTTCCTGGCTTTCGTGGAAGCGCAGCCCTTCCAGAATCGATCGCCTGAAGGCGAGACGAGTTCCGTCTCGATCGGTGCCGATGGCATTGCGATTTCGGCCGATGGCGAGCGTCTGTTTTACTCTCCGCTTTCGAGCCGCAGGCTTTACGGCGTCAGCATCGATGCCCTTGCCGACGAAAGCCTGAGCGCAGATGACGTTGCTGCCACCGTCGAAGACCTGGGACCAAAAGGGGTTGCAGACGGACTGGAGTCGGATACTCAGAACCGCATCTACATCACTGACTTGGAGCATAACGCCATCCGACGGCGATCGCCCGACGGCACCTTTGAGACCCTGGTTCACGACCCGCGTGTGCTCTGGCCGGATACACTCGAGCTGGCGACTGATGGCTACCTATATTTCACGGTCAACCAACTCCACCGCCAAGCCGGATTTAACGGCGGCGCGGACTTGCGAGAGTTTCCGTTCAGTTTGCTGCGCCTGCGCGTAGACGCGGAACCGGTATTGCTGCGACCGGAAGCCGCGCCCGACAGTCCTGCACACGAGGCACCTGCACCCCGCGCACCGACCGGCAACGGATCGGAGATCGACGATGCGGCTGAAGAACCGCCGACAACATCGGAGGGGTTTCCATCGGATGTCATCGTACCCATTATCGATACGACGGATAGAGACTAACCAAACTCTCTGGCTGCGAAAGGTTGTGCGTCACGCTGCCGAAAGAAGCATTTGCTGCTCGATCTCCTACGAAAGATAGTTGCTCGCGGGTTGCGTCGACATTCTGGCGCTCTCGATCGCCCCCTCCAAGCAATTGCCGCTCAAGCCACCAAGCGTGCAAATCTTTTCTTGCCAACCTGAAGTGTTTTGCCGCTCAAGTCTGCTGCCGCCGCGAACGTCCGATCGACATCGGTCACCTTATCGCCATCGAGGCGCACGGCTCCTCCCTGGATTTGCCGACGTCCCTCACCGCTGCTTTTGCACAAACCACTCGCACTGAGGATATAAAACAGCTTGGCGGGGAACTCGATATCGGCTAGCGAGAACTCCGGGACGGCCTCGGCACTTTGCGCGCTGCCTTGCACGAGTTCGATCGCGGCACTTTGGGCTTGTCGAGCCGCATCGCGCCCGCGGTACTGAGCGACAATTTCAAGGGCGAGGAGCTTTTGGCGATCGCGCGGATTCTCAGGCAGTTCATGCCGCGGTAGCGCCGTTAACAACTCAAAATAGCTGTCGATCTGGCTGTCGGGCGTTTTTTCTAGTTTCGAGTACATGGACAGCGCATCCTCGCGCAAACCGACGTAATTGCCGAGGGATTTCGACATTTTCTGAACGCCATCCGTGCCGACCAAAATCGGCGTCAGCAATCCGAATTGCAGGCGCTTGCCATAGAAGCGCTGCAAGTCGCGCCCGACGGCAATGTTGAACTTCTGGTCCGTGCCGCCCAGCTCGACGTCCGCATCGACTGCCACCGAATCGTAGCCCTGCATCAGCGGGTATAAAAACTCGTGTAAAAAGATGGGCATCTCACGTGCGTAGCGTTCGGCAAAACCTTCCTTTGCCAACATCTGCCCGACCGTCATCTGCGCCAGCAACTCCAGGATCGCGGATAGATCTAGCTTTTGCAGCCACTCGGAGTTGTAGCGCACTTCCAAGCGCTCCGGCGAAAAGTCCAGCACCGGGCGCAACTGCTCTAGATATGTTTCGGCGTTAGCTGCCACCTGCTGCGAAGTCAGCTGCTTGCGCACGTCCGACTTACCCGTTGGATCTCCAATCCGCGCCGTGAAGTCGCCGACGATCAGGACCGCTATGTGGCCGGCATCCTGAAACGCTCGAAGCTTGCGCGCCGGAATGCTGTGTCCGAGGTGAATGTCCGTACCCGTCGGGTCGATGCCGAGTTTGATGCGGAGCGGGCGATCGCTGTCGAGTATTCGCCGTTCGAGATTGACATCCGGATCGTCGGAGTCGGGTTGGTTCGGGAAGATCTCGCTCGTTCCGCGATGGAGCCAAGACAAGGTGGAAGACGCGATCGCTGCAGACATGAGTAATTAACTAGGCGACTCGGATGCAGTAGTGGAATCTGGTGGTGCCAGCAGGAAACCTTTCCTAATCTAGCTGCTGACTTCTCCCCCGCTCAAGCGCCATCGCAGTGCTCGTCAGGGCAAACGGATACAAATTTCTGTGCCAAGACCGAATTAGGGGTTCAGCGATGCCGCACCCGCCCAGACAATTGCCGGCTTGGAGATTACCAAATTTGGAGAGATGTGAAGCAACGCGATCGCGATATCGATTGGTTGCAAATGCACATCCCCTAGGGGGGGATGCGCTAATCTAGTGGGCGATTGAGACGTATTGAGGGGTCCCGAACCCGCCATAATGCGGCTGCCAGTTCAACTTGCCGCAATCTCGCGCCAACTTCATCGAAACACCTGCACTGAATTCGGAGGCAACGCTGCCGTGGTTCTGACGCCAGAGCAAGCCCAAACAACTGCCCGTGCCGCAGCAAGCCCGGCCGGCACCGATCGCGTCGCCGTTTTGCTGATGGGCTACGGCGAAGTCGAAAGCTACGAGGATTTCGCGAACTACAACGAGCAAGCCTTGAATCTGCTCACGGCAAAATTCGCGCCCGTGCCCACCTGGATTTATCCGCCACTGGCACGACTGTTGGCGATGTTCGATCTGCACGAGTGGAGTCACCAGCACGGCAACTTCATTTCGCCGCACAACCACATTTTCGAGCACCAACGCGCCGGCATCGAGCGCGAGCTCCAAAAAACCTGGGGCGATCGCGTCTCGGTGTTCAAGGCGTTCAACTTCTGCGCGCCGCACCTGCCCGAACAGGTACTCGCTCAGATCCAGGAACAGGGTTTCGACAAGCTGCTGATTTATCCGCTGCTCGTGGTCGATTCGATTTTTACCAGTGGTATTGCCGTCGAGCAGGTGAACGAGGCGCTCGTCAACCTCGCCGACGGTGAGGAGCACTGGCTGAAGAGCACGCGCTACATCCCGTCGTTCTACGATCGCGCAGACTACATTAACCTGATGGCGCAAATGGTCGAGGAGCGCGTGGCAAGCGACTTGGCAGATGCGTACCTGCCGTCGCAAATCGGCATCGTGCTGATGAACCACGGCTGCCCGCACCAAGCCAAGGGCTTCACCTCCGGCATCCGCGAGAGCGAGATGCTCTACGAAAGCGTGCGCGAGCGCTTGATCGAGAAGTTCCCGCTGATTTCCGTAGGCTGGCTAAACCACGATACGCCGCTGATCGAGTGGACGCAGCCGAACGCCGAGCTCGCAGTTAAAAACCTGCTCGAGCTGGGCGCGCGGGCGATCGTGATGATGCCGATCGGGTTTGCGACCGAGAACCACGAGACGCTGCTCGACGTGGAACACATCATCGCAAGCGTTAAGCGCCGCAAACCGGCAGTGACCTTCGTGCAAATGCCCTGCGTCAACGATCGCCCGGAGTTCCTGAAGATGGCGGCAGATTGGGCAAATCCGCCGATCGAGTCATTATTGTCGGAGGCGAGCGGGGCAGTGAACCCGCAGCTTGCCAGTCAAAAGGCAGCTCAGTTCAATGGGCACAGTCATAACCACGGCCACAGTCATAGCCACGACCGCGGTCACCATCACCACTAAGTTGCTATAGAGCAAGTCGCAGCGTTCCCGAGTGATGCTAGTACTCGGGAACGTTTGTCTATGGTTTTTTGGAAGAGCGATCGCCAATGTACTTATGCAGCTTTAAGCGCGTCGATCGGCCTGTCAAGCCGCAATTGCCGGAAGTCTGCAGTCCGGTAAGATAGCCTGTAGCCCGCACACCTGCGGTTATTGGACGCGCGCGATCGTCACCTGTCCCGTTCAAATACGCTCTATGCCCAAACTATTTATTCACATCGGCACGCACAAAACAGGCACCACTGCCATCCAGCGCAGCCTAGAAGCTGCACGCAATCGCCTCGAGCAAGAGCAGATCGTTTACCTGAAGCGCTTTCACGGCTCCGTCGAAATGCAATATTTAGATGCTCCGGACGCGCAGATCGTAGCGACCGCCCGCGCTTCCTTACTTGCCGAGATCGAGCGGTATTCGCCGGAGCACGTGTTTATCTTGAGTTCCGAAACGTATTCCGGCAACGCTTACAAAGGCTATCGCAATGCAGCAGTGACTGCACAGATGTTGCAGGAGATTACCAGTGAGGTTTTCGATGCACGGATTGTTGTTTACTTGCGACGCCAGGATTCTTTTCTCGAAGCGCTTTATACACAACGCGTGCGCGCAATCGACTCATTTTCGTTTGAAGAGTTTCTCCGCTCCGATGCTGTAACTCCACCACTGAGCTTCGACTGGTGGGCGTTGCTTGCGGAGTTTGCCAATCGCTTTGGCAAGGACAACACGATCGTGAGGCGTTACGAGAAAGGTCGCTTTCCAGAGAAGAACGGGCTGATCGGCAACTTTGCCGCGATCGTCGGATCGCAGGTGCTGCCCGAAGTCGCGTTAGAGCGAGAAGAAAATACTGGCTACAGTCGCGATGTGCTGGAGATCGCACGTTTGTGCAATTCGTATTTAGATGTGGCGGGACGAAAGCAATTGCGCGCGCTTTTGCAAGCAGCAAGCGTAAAGCGAGCACTTGAAGATTATGCTTACTTCCCTCTGGAGGAACGGCACGCACTTTTGGAGCGCTATGCCGAGTCGAACGCGCGTGTCGCCCGCGAGTATTTTGGCGAGCCATCGGGATGTTTGTTTGTCGAACCGCAGACTTCGGAAACAGTCGAGTACGAAGGCTTGACACCCGAGCGCGTAGCACGCGTATTGGCGATGGCGCTGGCGTCAGAGTCGCAGGCTCGGCAAGAGCAAATGAACCTAACATCGCTGCGCGTACTGTACAAAATCGAGCAGTTTTTTAAGCAGCGCTCCGTTTTCGATCGCCCGCTCCGTTGGCTGTTACGTCGCCTGAAGCTGTCGTGAAGGAACGCGCGCGTTGCGAACGAGATAATTGCAATCGGAACTTTCGCTTGCGGGCACGCACAGTCTGGCGATCGCGTCGGGATGAGCTATGCTTCAGCTAGCGAATAGTGACGTAAAGCCCATCGGTACGGGGAAATCATAACTCGTGAGCGATCGCCCCACTCGACTCATAGTAATTGATGCCGATCCGGTGTTTCAGCTCGGGTTACAAGCAGCGCTGGCATCATTTTCTGACCTGCAGATCGTCGATCGCGTGTCGACAGCAACAGTGGTGCTCGCGCGGCTGTCCGCAGCCCGCGAGCGCGATGATGCCCCTGATGTCGTGATACTAGATCCGGCAATCGCCGCGTCGAATGGCGGTACGGTTGACGGCACCAATGACGATTTTACGGCGAGCGTGCGGCTGTGTTGCGACATTGCGTCAGCGTTCCCCGCTCTGTCAGTTTTCCTCCTGAGTGCGATCGCCTCTCCGGAGGTCTTGGCTGCAGCTCGGGCAGCCGGTGCGCGTGGCTATCGTGCCAAAGGTACCCCACCCGACGAACTCGCGCAGGCAATCCGCCGCGTGGCGGCGGGAGAATCAGACTGGCCGGTAGTCACACCAGCGGCGATCGCGCGGTCCCTACCACCAACACGATCGCGGAACTGGCTGGCACGGCAGCGGCAGCTCGGGCTGCAAGTGATGGCTGAAAATCTGTCACGCATAGAGGCAGAATTGCAACGCTCTTCCGCCACGAGGTGGGATCGGATGTTTTTGCGCGGACAGCGGCGCGAACTGAGTGCCGCGAGGTGGTTGGTCGATCGGCTTTTACCCGTCGAGGCGATCGTGGTGAGTGGAGATGCACCGAGGTTGCCTGCAGGCACTAGCGTCGCCACTCAAGCGAATGTTGCCGATGAAATCTCATCGGACCGGATGCAAACAGCTTCGGTTTCCACCGCAGCAAACTCGCCCACAGCCGATGTACTCAACCGCGTCCTAGCCGCAATGCAATCTGCGTTAGACAACAGCACGCGGGTTTCATTGGAAATTGACATCCTGCAACCGGAAAAACGACGCGAATTGCTCTACCTCGTGTGGAAAGAGGTGGGAGATGCGGTTGCAGAGTTGCAGTTTCAGCAACTTGCTGCCGAGGACATTCGCGAGCGGCACGCGACGATCGCGCGCGCGATTTGGCGGAGCGCGATCGTGGAGTTCTTTAGTCGGCATTACGCGCCGATTCTGGATGCGAGCGACGTTCGGGCGATTGACTTTGCAACTGTCGACGCACCGCGGGTTAGGGCCGAAAAGCTCGCTCGCATTCCGTTTGCTGGGGAGCTATGGGTGTATCTTGCACGTACCGAACCGTTCCTTATCGACAACGTTTCCTATCGTCCGGAGTCGCCGGAAGCTCGCGATCGGGCGGTGTTGCTATTGTCAAATGCGCTCGTGCAGATCGCGAACGGTGTCATGCAATTACTGCTGGATCGCTTTGCCGACAACGAGGACTTAAAAACCACCCTATACGAACTACGCTACCGTTCTACGCGCGAGATCGCTCGCTTTCGTAACGAGCTGTCATGGCGATCGCGTCAAGAACGCTTGTTTGCCGAACCAATGGATATTTTTGAAAGTCAATATCGCCTGTTTGCGTTTGCCGACGGCAGTATCGTCCGACACGTCATTTACGCACCGCGTCAGGATGAGTTGGAGAAACTTGAAGGTATTCGTTGGGCAACGACAATTGTCGTAGAATTGCGCGATGCGATATCGCCGCGGTTGCGCGCAATCGTCAGTTTTATTGGCAGCGGCGCTGTTTACGTGCTGCGCGAAGTCCTCGGTAGAGGGATCGGTTTGATCGGGCGCGGCATCATCAGCGGCATCGGGAGCGCGCTCCAGGATGTGCGTCCGAGCCGGAATACCAAACCGGGCGATTACGGGAACGACTAGCACACTTTTAGCTTTAGAGGTGTTTAAAAGGGTCCGATCTGGAACCGGAGTACCCAGAGCAATCCCTAGAAAAGACCCAAAAATCCTATTCCCTCGCGCGAGGCATGTGCCCGATTAAGCGCAACCCGACTTTGCAAACAACCTCAAATAGTGACATCCTCCCGACGCTGATGCT
>NZ_ASSJ01000098.1 GCF_000473895.1 Rubidibacter lacunae KORDI 51-2
CGCGGGGCTTCCCGTCTAAAAGCTAAATAGAGCCGAATCTCCGCTTCGAGGATCTGGTTACCGCGTTGGTTGGCAGTCCGAAACATCAAGGTCGACACGCCATCGTATGGTGCGACCACTGCTGTCGAACTGAACAACACCCGCGCCGTCGGCTGGGCAAACCTCGCGAAGGCCAGGCCCGTTACGATCGCCAACCCAACCAATCCCGTCAGCGCTTCCAGCGCCACCAGCACGTTCGCGTAGAGGGTCTGTGGATACATGGACCCGTAGCCGATGGTGGCAAGGGTCTGAACGCTGAAGAAAAATGCATCGCCGAAGTGTCCCGGGCGCGCATTAGCAATCCCCTCGCCAGCCATGTAGGCCAGCGCGAAGAGACCGTTGACAAGCCCAAAGAGCAAAGTCAGCAGCACGATAAAGCCCGCCCATGGAACCGTGAGCATCAAGTGGTACGGATCGCGCCAATAGCTATACCACTGCCCGACGTCTATGCGCTGGAACCGCCCGTCATCCAGACGCTGGATCCTCACCGGCGATCGCACCTGTCGCGACGGCTTTTTACCGCCCCGACCCGACCGTTGGGAGTTAGCTTTCATTGCGAGCTCGACTTCACTTTCTTTGTCCGATAGTCGCTAGCTACCGCTCCCTCAAACCAACGTTGACCGACTGAGCCCACAGCTCATCCACACATCCTATGCTCGGTGTGGCGATCGACGCGCGTTGTGGGCGATCGGTACGTGACACAACGAAGCCGCAGAGCAACTGCCCTGCGGCCCGTCAATGCAGCGGTTCGGCGTCGGTGTCAGGAATTAAACCTGAACCGGCGTTTTTGCCGTTTCCGCAACCAGCTTCTCGTAAGTTTCGCGCATCTTCAGACCCACCAGCACTTGGAACAGACCCGTGCCGTCATTGGAGCCGGGGAAGTTCGGGTGCTTGAGCAACAACTCAGTCATTTCGCCGTAGAACTTCGTTGACGTGTTGCTCAGGTGCGTCTCGATGTAGATCATTTCTTCGAGATTGTCGAAAAGACCGTCTACTTCTAAGACCGACACTTCATGACCGTAGTAAGCATCCGGTCCGTAGAACATCTTGATGCCCGGATAAGCACAGGTCAGTTTACGACCGCAGGGACGCCAATCGATCGTCGACCCTTCATCAAACAAGTACACCGGGCTGAAATCCCGAACGCCTTCTTTCTGAATCAAGCGTACTCGCAGGTACTTGCTTTCTTTGTCATCGATGAGAGTCGTCGGCAACACTTGAATGACCACATCGGCAAACTCGCGTTGCGGTTCGATGTAGGCAGAGAAGTCGGGCTTGCGCGCTCGAATCGAAGCCAGCACGTCTTCATAGGTATGACCGCGCTCGGCCATATCGCGCTTGATTTTCCAGTTGACCTTAACTTCTTCGCTGATATCGAGGTAAACGCCAAAGTCAACGAGCTCGCGCACGCGCTCGTCGTACAGGGGGTGAAGACCTTCAATCACGATGACCTTATTCGGCTCGATTCGCTCGGGTGGATCGAGCTCGCCAGTTTCGTGGTTGTAAATCGGCTTATCGATCGCCTTGCCGGCCTTGAGTGCCGCTACTTGCTCGGCCATCAAATCGAAGTTATTGGCCTTCAGGTTAAGCGCCGTTACACCTGCAGCCTTGCGCCCTTTGCGATCCAGACTGTGATAATCGTCGAGGCAGATGACGGTCATAAACTGCTCGCCGAACAAGTCGATTAGACGGCGCAGGAACGTCGATTTGCCGCAACCCGAGTCGCCAGCAACTCCAATTACGACAACGCGGTCCAAATCTGGCTGTGTGGTCATAGTTTCCCCTTACTGCGATCCTTGAAGATGCAAAGAATTTATGTGGTGATGTAACTGCGGTGGTGACTTACCTGCGGTAACAGCAAGCGCCCTCGCTGCCACTTTGAGTGCCCGCACGCAACTGCAAGCCGACAAGTCTCTGCGTTTTAAGCGCCTGCGGAGACCCCAGCAGGACGGGCGGGCAAGTATTTAATCCTAAGTGCAGATGCTGAAACCGCATCTTACCAGAAGGGTGAATTCCCTCACAAGATGCGGCAGGATCGCGGAGCCCCCACCCAGTAATCACTCTAACTCCTTAGCGCCCTCCATCCAACTGCGTTCGCTAGGGCAAAAGCATACAGATTTCTATTCCACTTTCTATGCCACGACCGAATTAGGGTTTCAGCGATCTGGAGTGCTTGAGCTTAGCTTTGCCTTCTCAACAAGTCCAGACCGAGCCTAACTAATTGCGAAAATCGAGCTAGGATTCCTTCTATTGGTTTACTCAACTGCGATCGCGAGGATTTGCTGCCGGAGACGTGTTTGCCAGGACTTCAGAAAAAACATAGCGATTGATGGTTGTTTGGGTTACACGATAATGTAGTTCGATCTCAAACCTTGCTTAATAAAAAGGAGCATCGAGCTGTAGACACCGCTGCGCATAGACTTGCTGCTGGCTGCAGGACAATCCTGCCGTGCCATTGCGGCTAAGCCTTACTTCGCGTTGCCATAGCCAATCCACCTTTTGCCCGGTGCGATAGGCCATCCCCTTTAATCGCACCCACTTCAGCAGGGCGAATACAAAGGGGTTGCGGTAAATGCAATTAATGCGGCACTGACAGCGCTCGATTCCCGGGGACAGCCTCCCCTTCCAAGTCACCAAACCTGTCTGCATAAGTCATGCTTGGTTGAAGTTCGGGTATTCCGAGCTCGCCGAACCGGGACTGCCTGCGCCACTTGCCCCAGCAGTTGACGCAACTAAGGCGGTCTTTACATCACGTCGATCGTGACGAGTGATAGCGGGGAATACCGAAGATTAACGCGATCGCGCGCGCATGACCTTTAAAAGTGTTTCAAAATCTGAGGGGAGCGGTGCTTCCACGACAATCGGCATGCGGGTAATCGGGTGCAAGAACGTTAACCGCCAGGCGTGGAGGGCTTGCCCGGTAAGGTTAACCCCAACGGATCTCTTCGGACCGTAAACGAGATCGCCGACGAGCGGGTGACCGACCCGGGCGCAGTGAACTCGAATTTGATGGGTGCGACCGGTTTGAAGTTGGAAGTGCAGCAACGTAAAGTTACCAAGCCGTTCCCGCGTTTCCCAATGTGTCACCGCCGATCGCCCGCCTTTTTCGAGCGGTACGACAGCCATCTTAAAGCGATCGTGCGGACAGCGACCGATGGGGAAATCAAAGGTACCACTGGTATCTTGAAGCGCGCCATAAACGATGCCGAGATACTCTCGCCGCGCGGTGCGGGTGCGGATTTGATCTTGGAGATCTTGATAGGCCCGATCGCTTTTCGCCACGACGATCGCGCCTGTCGTGTCTTTATCGAGGCGGTGAACGATGCCGGGACGCCGAACGCCGCCAATCCCGGCAAGATCTGGGCAGCGGGCAAGCAGTGCATTGACGAGGGTTCCAGACGGATGGCCGGGCGCAGGATGCACGACCAAACCGGCCGGCTTGTCGATCGCGATCGCGTGTTCGTCTTCGTAAAGGACGTGCAAGGGAATTGCTTCCGGTAGTAATTCCAGTGACACGGCCGGCGGCAGAGTTACGTTGAGGCGATCGCCCGGTTTGACGGCGGTCTTCTTGTCGGTACACACCTCGTCGTTAAGCCGAACGTGCCCTTGTTCCACGAGCTTCTGCAGCCGCGAGCGCGATAGGTCGGGCAACTTTAGGGCCAAGCAGCGATCGAGGCGATCGCGTGCGTCGGCACGGACGTCAAACGTATTGCAATCAAGCCCGTCACTGGCAGGACAGTTGGACATGGGAACTCCGGACAGCGGTCGCGTTCGTGCGGTTCTAATGTCAGGATAAGCGGTTGCCATCGCCAACCCAGCTGACGGTCGCAACGCGAAGAGCGAGCGTTTCTGATGGAGCGACTGCCTGTCGTAACTAACCAGCGAGCACGCTTCAGGTTTTTGCCGGCCGCCGCTCGTGTTCCCTATCTGCCATTTACCCGAACCCCCCGCATTCCATTTCGACAACGATGACCACCTAAGGGCCCCTCGATAATTCTCCAAGACCAAAGATCGGCAAGGTAGCACGGGCATTTCAGCTGCCGGTAGGCCTGAATCAGACATTTTTTTGAAGTGCCCTCAAGCAAGTCAGCCCTAGAAACATTGTTAGACTGCAACGTTGCAAATTCTTATATGTACGTCGCAGAGAAAAGCAAAGAACTTGTTTAGAATGGCAACTTCAAGCGATAGAGTGAAAGCCGCTGTAACTTCATCCGCTCGGTTGGAATTGTTTTTCTGAGAGTTCTGAAGTCTGATGCTCCTGCTGGGATAAGAGTATGGCCCCCTGCACCTCTGCCACCATTACCGTGCAGGATTACCAATTTGGTTTTGGCGGAGCTTTTCACGCCGCAGAAAACTCCCCAGTTCGCAGTGTTGGCAGACGCTTGCTTCTCGAGCGCTCAACAGCTCTTACTCGATCTGAAGGCATGACGCTTCCACTGTTTGAGAGCTGTTTCGGGCTTGAATTGGTTATTGGGGATGGGCTAGACAGTTGTCAGCGCGTTAGCCCGCTAAAGGAACTCGCCATGGCTGAGCTGCATGAGTCGAGTTTTACGTAGTGATTTTCGCAGCCGTCGTTAGGGTGGTTAACCAACTCCATTCATCCGCTTCATTAACGAACCGTGGCCTCCTCTGGACTAGCACCCGCTCCACGATGAGGTAAAAACTTACCCCTTAAGCAATCTGCGGCAGTGCTCGAAACTGCGAAACCCATCTGGAGGCTCCCAAGTCAGACCGGGAACTGCCAATTTTCAAAGGGCGACAAGGATGTCAATAAGACTTCTTGATTGTTTGCACGATTGTTATATGGGAAAATTTGGGTAGGATGTATGCTATAAGAGCTTCGGTACGGAACATAATTTCGTAGAACGCGCGCAATGCTCGGGGGTAATCGTGAAATACACCAGTGTCTTCGGTATCGTTACGTCTCTCTCTGTGATCGGTGCCTCGGCAGCATTGACTGCTGCACCCACACATGCAGCCACTTTTCGGATAGGTGATTCCGATGGGGATTGGACGGACATTCTGCTAAGCAACGGGGGCGGATTAAACGATCCGACTGTTGTCACCGGTACTGCCAGCGGCAACGAGCGCTACATTGGCTGGGGGAATCCCGCAGATACTTACAAAAGCTATTACAGCTACACGGGTATTGGTACGGTTGACATCGAAGAGGACCAGATCTTCAAGTTCGGGACTTTCCGGCATTACAACAATCCAATTTTCAACCCGACAGCTGTTGAGGTAACGCTAGACATTACGTTGAACTTCGATATACCTAACGTGACAGAGACGTTCCAGTTCACCTTCGACCACTTCGAGACGCCAAATAACCTAAATCCTTGCCCTGCTGGCGATACACAACCCTGCGCTGATATCGTGAGCGTTCCGACGATCAATACAACAAATACGTTTGTGTACGACGGGCACGAGTACTCGTTGCAGTTTGTGGGTTTCAGTCCGGACGATTCTCCAACAGTTAATGACCCGAATGATATAGAACTGAGCGACTTGTTTATTTCAGATGAGTACAGGATCAATACTGCATTTCTCTACGGCAAGATAACGAAAGGCGACCCGGTTGCAGTACCCGAGCCGACTTCGATGCTTGGGGTCATGATTGCAGCAGGAGGAGGTTTTTGGCTTAAGCGCAAGCGCGATTGTCAGTAAAAGTTAGCTCCCGATTCCTAAATCTTCGAATAACGAATCCTTACTATTGCTGCGAACTGTCATAGTTCGGTAATTCGTTGCTGATTAGGGGGTTGGGAATCGATAGCCTAGATCTACCCTCTGTTTCCGAGCGTCTACCGGTCAGTTAGTGGTATTCTGGTTTGCTTGTTTTTTCGTAAAGACATAAATATCGGCACTATAAGGTTGGGATAGTCGTACCTCGCCACCGCTGATACGATCTTCATCGATCTCCAGGTGGGTAAAGTTCGAGCTAGCGATCGCTGCATCGGGCAGTTTTTATATGGGCGTGGATAATGTCAATGTTTAGGTTGCGCTGATGGTGAAGTCGCCGCTTTAGCCACTCGGATTGTCGAGATGCCGTTAAGAGAGGTCGAAGGCATTGGTTCCTGCAGCGAAGCTGAAAAGCCCCCCTGTCAGGCTGATGCTCCGAACCACCGCGATCGCCAGTTTGTCAAACTCAGGACTTAAGCAGACAGTTCTGTTCGCATAGCATGAGGGCAATCTTCAGAGCCCACTTGGGGGGTGTCAAGTTTTTTGTGTAAGCAAGTAGACCTCAGTCGGTGAAGCACTCGGGATGCTGGATGGCAAATCGCGCTAGCGCCGCCTTCCAGTTCGCCAGTGGCATCGTCCGTTTCTCGGAAATCTTCTCCAGCGCTAGGTAGAGCAACTTGAAGACCGCTGCCTCTGACGGAAATGACCCCTTGGTCTTCAATACCTTCCGCAACGAGTCGTTCGGCGATTCAATCGCGTTGGTCGTGTAAATCACTCGCCGGATTTCCGGCGGGTAATCGAAGAACGGGATGACTTGCTCCCAATGCCGCAACCACATCGCGCTGATGGTTGGGTAGGTGGCGTCCCACTTCTCGGCGAACTCCGCTAGCGCATCCTCGGCGGCCGCTACCGTCGCCGCGCGGTAAATCGCTTTCAGGTCCGCTGCTACGATCTTGCGCTGCTTCCAGCCAACATACTTCAGCGAGTTGCGCACCAGGTGCACCAGACACAGTTGCACCCTGGTCTCGGGAAAGGTCGCGGCAATCGCCTCGGGAAACCCGCTCAGCCCATCGACGCAGGTGATGAAGATGCGCTCCACTCCCCGGTTCTTCAGGTTC
>NZ_ASSJ01000099.1 GCF_000473895.1 Rubidibacter lacunae KORDI 51-2
AATACTAGCACTGACTTGAATGCAGCAGTGAAAATTACCTACCAGTATAGATTACGCCCAACGGCTGAACAGACAGTGACCATGACCCGATGGCTAGATATGCTTCGGGCGCAATATAACTGGCTGCTTGCTGAGCGCTTCGACTGGTGGGAGATGAACCGCTGTCCGGTCAATGCCTGTCCACTCATCTGTAGCCTTGCGCCACTCAAAGACAACCCTGACTACTACAGCCAGAAGGCTAGCCTGGTGCCTCTCAAAAAAGAGAGACCCTGGTACAAAGAACTGCACTCACAGGTACTTCAGGAGGTGACGAAGCAGGTAAAGCAGACGTTCGAGCGTTTCATCAAAGGCGATAAGAACGGTAAGCGTAGCGGCAAGCCCCGGTTCAAAGGGGCGGGGCGTTACAGGACTTTCACCTTCCCTCAGATGAAACCTGACTGCATTGAGGGAAGTCGAATCGCACTGCCCAAGATTGGTCAGGTGAAGCTAATCCTTCATCGCCCGATACCGGACGGGTTCACCATCAAGACCGCCAAGGTAACGCGAAAGGCCGATGGCTGGTATGTGAGCCTGCTACTGGAAGACAAGACCGTTCCGCTACCTACTTCTGATGTCGATATGGCTAAGTCCGTCGGCATTGACGTTGGGCTGAAGGACTTCTTGGTCACCAGTGACGGTGACAGCGTTCCAATCCCGCAGTTCTTTCGACGCTCGGAGCTGAAGCTAGCCAAGTTGCAGCGGCAGCTATCTAGCCTGGA